>NZ_FOCY01000040.1:0-14290 GCF_900110235.1 Megamonas sp. Calf98-2
TTCATCTCGATTAAATCGACGTGAAGCTTCTGACAAATATTATTAATCAACTCCTTTAATCGTTCATCAACACCATTGTTCAACACTTTTCTACGATATTTAGGACAAAATACTACATGATATTTACAAGAATATACTATATTATTATTTGATTTATATTTCATAAAAGTATTATATAACTATTAAAAATATAATACAATAAAAAACAATGATATAGAATCATTGTTTTTTAGCGAGCTTATATCCCCATAAATAAATTTAGGGGCTTTACGCTCGCATTTGGTAAAAATATCGTGCGTTTTTGGATGGAAAAAGGCGTAAAAGGTTTTCGTTTTGATGTCATCAATTTAATCAGTAAGGCTGGTTTTGAAGATGATTTCTCTGTAGATGGAGATGGCAGAAGCTTTTATACAGATGGGCCACGCATTTATGAATTTTTACAAGAATTAGCTAGAGATAGTTTTGCTAAAGACAAAGATATCATAACTGTTGGTGAAATGAGTAGCACTACTATGGAAAATTGTTATAAATACGCTGGTGAAAAAACAGGCGAACTTTCTATGGTATTTACTTTCCATCATTTAAAAGTGGATTTTATGGGCAATGAAAAACGGGTACTTGTACCAACTGACTTTATGAAATTGAAACAGTTGATTTTTGATTGGCAGATAAATATGGAAAAAAATAATGCTTGGAATGCTGTTTTTTGGTGCAATCATGACCAGCCACGTGTAATATCTCGCTTTGGTAGTGATGATAAATACCATAAAGAATCAGGCAAAATGTTGGCAACATTGATACATTGTTTAAGAGGAACACCATATATTTATCAAGGTGAAGAAATCGGAATGACTAATCCACATTTTAAATCCATTGAACAATATCGCAATGTAGAAAGTTTAAATCATTATCAAATTTTACAGGATAAAGGCATGACAAAAGAGCAAGCTTTGATGATTTTAGATGTGCATACTCGTGATAATTCAAGAACTCCTATGCAATGGGATGATAGTATAAATGCAGGATTTACAACAGGAACTCCTTGGATACAGACAGCAGATAACTACACTGAGATAAATGTAAAAAATAGTTTAGAAGATAAGGACTCTATTCTCTATTATTATCAAAAATTAATTCAGTTGCGTAAAAATTATGATGTGATAGCTTATGGAGATATAAAACCATTACTTTGCGAAGATAAAAGAGTATTTGCTTATGGACGCAATTATAAAGGTCAAAAATTAATTGTAATCTGTAATTTCTATCCAACAACATATGAAATAGAATTGCCATATGACCTTTTAAATTACAAATGCATATTAAATAATTATAAAAATGAAGCAAAAGCAAAAAAAATTGCATTAAAACCTTATGAAACCTTAGTTTATTGCAATCTTTGATTGACAAATCACTTTTCTTGCTTTATATTTATAGTAATCACAATCCATAGTAACCGCACGGTTTTCCACAGCGGTTACTTTTTTTCTGAAAGAAGTGGAAGGTATAATATGGGACAAATAACAATTGTAGGCTTAGGACCAGGCGATTTTGGTCTTATTACTCTAGATACTTGGGATAAAATAACAAATACAGATAAATTGATTTTGCGTACTGCTATTCACCCTACAGTAGCTGAATTAGATAAACGAAATGTAGTGTATACTTCTTGTGATGAATTTTATGAACAAGGGGCTTCTTTTGATGATGTGTATAATAGTATTGCTCAAAAATTGATTGAAGAAGCTAAAAATGGTCATGATGTAGTATATGCTGTTCCAGGTAGTCCACTTGTTGCAGAAAGAACAGTAGTGATTATCAGACAAAAAGCCAAAGAAGCTGATGTGAAATTAAACATCATGCCAGGTATGAGCTTTATGGAAGTTTTATATCAGCGCTTAAATATAGACCCTATTGATGGGCTTACTATTTTAGATGCTTGCGATTTAGAAAACTTACCAAGTGAAATGCCATCAGCACTTGTAATCACGCAAGTATATAATCAGCACGTAGCTTCAGATACAAAATTGACTTTGATGGAAAATTATCCAGAAAATTATCCTGTAACATTCATTCGCAATTTGAGTTTGCCAGATGAAGAAATTCGCGAAATTCCTCTATATGAATTAGACCGTCAACCTCATATTGACCATTTGACAAGTTTATATATAGGAAAAATGCCAAAAAATGAGCAAACTTTTGATTTAGAGCCACTAGAAGATGTAGTAAAAACACTTCGTAGCCCAGGCGGTTGTCCATGGGATATCGTGCAGACACATAAATCTCTTCGTCGTAACTTGATTGAAGAAGTTTATGAAGTTATTGAAGCTATAGATTTAGAAGATGAAAAATTGCTCTGTGAAGAACTTGGCGATTTATTGATGCAAATAGTATTTCATGCTCGCATGGCAGAAGAAGCTAAGTTATTCTCCATGCAAGATGTTATCGATGGTATAACTGAAAAATTAATTCGCCGTCATCCACATGTTTTCGGTGATGTCGATGTAAAAGATGCAGGCGAAGTTTTAGCTAATTGGGAAGCTATTAAACAAGCGGAAAAAACAGAAAGAACTTCTATATTAGATGGTGTACCAAAAGATTTACCATCACTTATGGTTGCTTATAAATTGCAACATAAGGCAGCAAAAGTAGGTTTTGACTGGCCAGACATTGATCCTGTATGGGATAAATTAGAAGAAGAACTTCGTGAATTAGAAGAAGCTATTGTCGATGGACAAAAAGAAAAGATAGAAGAAGAACTAGGCGATGTTTTATTTACAATTGTAAATATTTCTCGTTTCTTAAAAATAGACCCAGAAGTAGCTTTAGCTGGCACAAATCGCAAATTTAAAAGAAGATTTTCCTATATTGAAGAAAAAGTAAAAGCTAAACAACAAAATTGGGAAAGCTTGTCTTTGATTGATTTAGATGAATTGTGGCAAGAAGCTAAACTTAAAGATGAAAAATAATTAAATAAATGTAAATAAGGACTTGATTAAGTCCTTATATGATGAGATAATAAGGTGGTTTTATAATCTCATCATATAAGGATTTAATGTTGTGAAATAATCCTTACAAAATAAGAGTTTTGCCGTAATTTATATATATATTAGACTCTTATTTAGAGGAAATACCTCTTTAGCGGCGAACAATTATATTTGATAATAATTTTAAAGGAGGCTATCTTCGTGAATAAATCCGAATTAGTAGCAAGTGTTGCTGAAGTAGCAGAATTAACAAAAAAAGATGCAGAAAAAGCTGTTAACGCTGTTTTTGCAAGTGTACAAAAAGCTCTTGTTGAAGATGACAAAGTACAAATTATTGGTTTTGGTACTTTCGAAGTTAGAACTCGTGCAGCTCGTAAAGGTCGTAACCCACAGACTGGCGAAACTATCGAAATTCCTGCTTCCAAAAACCCAGTATTCAAAGCTGGTAAAGCTTTAAAAGAAGCTGTAAATCAGTAATTCTTAATTGAATAAACGTTAAGAAATGGTAAAGTCGAGTTTTTAATATCACGTGATATTTAGACTCGGCTTTATTTTTTAGAATGATGAAGAAATGGTGAAGTTTATGGAGAAAATAGCTTTAATCACAGGTGGGACATCTGGCATAGGTCTTGAATGTGCTAAAAAATTTTTAGTAAATAAAATAAATGTGATTTTAGTAGGTAGAAATAAAGATAAATATATAGAAGCTAGAAAATATTTAAAATCATTTATCACAAAAGATGTATTTTGCGATTTTATTCAAGCAGATATCAGTAGTGCTAAAAATTGCAAGAGCGTCATAGATACAGTGATTGAAAAATATAAAAAACTAGATATTTTAGTGAATAACGCAGGGATTTATCTGGAAAATGCTATTGAAGATGTAGAAGAAGATGAATTTGATAGAATTATGAGTATAAATTTGAAAGGAGCTTATTTTTTATGTAAATATGCTGTTCCTCATTTGAAAAAACAAGGAGAAAATGCTTCTATTGTAAATGTATCTTCTGATGCAGGTATTAATGGAAATTTCTTTTGTAGTGCATACTGTGCTTCTAAAGGTGGTTTGACCGTATTTACAAAAGCTTTAGCCTTGGAATTAGCACCGTATAAGGTCAGAGCAAATTGCGTTTGCCCTGGAGATATAGATACACCACTTACGCGAAATCAATTTGCAGGTGATGTGGAAGAAGGCATAAAAGAAGCGAGTAGTTTATATCCTATAGGAAGAATAGGCAGACCAGAAGAGGTAGCGAATGTAATTTATTTCTTGGCAAGTCCAGAAGCTAGTTTTGTAACAGGGGCTGTATGGAGCGTTGATGGCGGAATTACAGCTTGTTAAATAAAAGCCACATTATATTAAATTTAAATAATATAATGTGGCTTTATTATTATGCTAAAGCTTGAGCTAAATCACGGAGAATATCATTTATATTTTCAAGACCTATAGAAAGGCGAATTGTATTTGGCTTTATGCCAGAAGCAGATAATTCTTCTGTAGTCATTTGTGAGTGAGTGGTGCTAGCTGGATGAATTACGAGGGATTTCGCATCTGCTACATTGGCAAGTAAGGAGAATAATTGGAGTTTATCGATAAAATCTTGAGCGTCTTTTGCTGTGCCTTTGATTTCAAATGTGAAGATAGAGCCACCATCATTGGGTAAATATTTTTGGTATAAATTATGGTCGAAGCGTGAGGTAATAGAAGGGTGATTGACATTTTCGACTTTATCATGATTTTGCAAAAATTCAATGACTTTAAGTGTATTTTGTATATGGCGTTCTACACGTAAAGATAAAGTTTCTAATCCTTGTAAAAGTAAAAATGCATTAAATGGAGAGATACAAGCACCTAAATCTCGAAGTAAAATAGCACGAACTTTAGTGATAAAAGCGAGCTTTCCTGTAGCTTTAGTGAAAGAAATTCCATGATAACTAGGATTAGCTTCGACTAAAGAAGGGAATTTATTACTTTTTTCCCAATCGAAATTACCACTATCTACGATAATTCCACCTAGAGAAGTGCCATGACCACCGATGAATTTAGTAGCAGAGTGAATGACGATATCAACACCATATTCGATAGGTCGTACAAGATATGGTGTTGCAAATGTATTATCTACAACAGCAGGAATGTTATATTTATGTGCTAAATTAGCTAAAGCTTCTAAATCGGCAATATCACTATTTGGATTGCCTAAAGTTTCAAAATAGATACATTTTGTATTTTCTGTGATAGCATTTTCGACTTCATCTAGATTATGAATATCGACAAAAGTTGTATTTATGCCAAAATCCACTAAAGTATGAGCAAAAAGATTATATGTTCCTCCATATACTGTTTTTGAGCAGACAATATGGTCGCCTACTTTAGCGAGAGCTTGTATTGTATAGGCTATAGCGGCAGCACCTGAAGCTATAGCCAAAGCTCCTGCACCACCCTCAAGACTAGCAATACGCTTTTCTAATACTTCTTGAGTGGAATTAGTTAATCTACCATAAATATTACCGTCTTCTTTTAAGGCAAATCTATCAGCAGCTACTTGGCAATTATCAAATACATAAGAGGTAGTTTGATAAATGGGTACAGCACGAGAATTTGTTATAGGGTCAGGTATTTCTTGACCTATATGTAATTGTTTAGTTTCAAAAGCCCAATTATTTGTATCCAATTTTTTTGTCATCAGAAAACTCTCCTTTTTAAATATATTTATCCTATTATAAAACTATGAATACCTTATAAAAATAACATCATCACATAAAAATATTTACAATATGATGATGTTATTGAGTTTGAAAGATTATTCTTCAAATAATGGTGTAGAGAGATAACGTTCACCTGTATCAGGAAGAAGCACAACAATATTTTTGCCAACATTTTCTGGACGTTTGGCAACTTGAGTAGCTGCCCAAAGTGCGGCACCAGAAGAAATGCCAGTCAAAAGACCTTCTGTTTTGGTGAGTTCTTTACTAGCTGTAAAACATACTTCGTTGTCCACAGTTATGATTTCATCATAGATAGAGGTATCTAAAGTATCTGGTATAAAGCCAGCACCAATGCCTTGAATTTTGTGAGCCCCTGCTTTACCGGTTGTTAATACAGCAGAAGTTTGAGGTTCAATACCAATGATTTTTATATTAGGATTTTGTTCTTTGAGATATTTTCCTGTACCGCTTAAAGTACCGCCTGTACCAATACCAGCAACGAAGATATCAATTTTACCATCAGTATCTTGCCAAATTTCTGGGCCAGTTGTCATATAGTGAGCTTGGCGATTGACTAAATTAGTGAATTGTCCAGGAATAAAGCTATCAGGTATATCTTTTGCTAATTCTTCAGCTTTTTTGATAGCTCCTGTCATGCCTTTGCTACCTTCTGTTAATACAAGCTCAGCACCATAAGCTTTCATGAGTTTTCTGCGTTCAATGCTCATAGTTTCTGGCATAGTGATGATGATTTTATAACCTTTACTTGCAGCTACAGCACAAAGACCAATACCAGTATTGCCACTTGTTGGCTCAATGATAGTGGAATTAGGTTTTAAAATACTGCGATTTTCAGCATCTTCAATTATGGCTTTGGCAATTCTATCTTTGGCACTACCAGCAGGATTAAAATATTCTAATTTCACTAATAAATTAGTTTTTATATTATGGAGTTTACTATAATTATTGATTTGAACAAGAGGTGTATGTCCTACGAGTTCCATAAAATTATGATAAATTTTCATGGTAATGACCTCCTTTAATGTATGTTTTCATAGTGAATAAGTATGAATAGATTATAAACGATAAAATTATATTTGTCAATTTTATTTTGTATAATTGTAAACTGTTTAGGGTAAATTTTTTCTTGCTCATTTTCTATTATTGTGATATTATATCAAGCGTACACAATAGTACAAAGAAGAAAAACAATGAAAGAGATAGTAAATTAAAAATAAAAGTTACAGAGAGCCATGTATTGCTGGAAATTGGTACAAGTAGTTTTTAATGGAAAATCACTCTGGAGTTACAGGTTGAAATTAATTTTTAAGAATAGACCGTGTCGGGTCCCTCCGTTAAAAGGGTTGCATATGTTGGTATGTGAAATAGGTGGTATAATGACAGCACAGCTTTCATCCTGTTTTGGGTGAAGGCTTTTTTAGTTATGTATTACAGTTGCTCTTGTCCTATTTGGCAAGAGTTTTTTTCATATACTGGAATTTTTATTTATTATTTGTATACAGAGGAGGCTTTTTTGTGTATAACAAAGTTGATACCAATCTAAATTTCGTAGAACGCGAAAAAGAAATTGAAAAATTCTGGGAAGAACACGATATATTTAAAAAACAAGTACATCAACATGAAGATGCAGATGTATTCACATTTTATGATGGACCACCAACAGCAAATGGTAAACCTCATATTGGACACGTTTTAACTCGTGTAATCAAAGATATGATTCCTCGTTATCAAGCTATGAAAGGTCATAAAACTATCCGTAAAGCTGGTTGGGATACTCATGGTCTTCCAGTAGAACTTGAAGTTGAAAAATTATTAGGCATCAATGGTAAAGAACAAATTGAAGAATATGGTATTGAACCTTTCGTAGAAAAATGTAAAGAAAGCGTTTGGAAATACGAAGGTATGTGGGAAGAATTCTCCAAAGCTGTAGGCTATTGGGCAGATATGAAAGACCCATATGTTACATACCATAATGATTATATTGAATCTGTATGGTGGGCATTAAAAGAAATTTGGAACAAAGGTCTTTTATATAAAGGTCATAAAATCGTTCCATACTGCCCTCGCTGTGGTACACCTCTTTCTTCTCACGAAGTAGCTCAAGGATATAAAGATATAAAAGAAAAATCTGCATTTGTAAGATTTAAAGCAAAAGGTGAAGATGCTTACTTCCTCGCATGGACAACTACTCCATGGACTCTTCCATCTAACCTTGCACTTTGCGTAAATCCAGAAATTACTTATGTAAAAGTAAAACAAGGCGATTACACTTATTACATGGCTAAAGAACTTTGCGAAAAAGTTTTAGGCGAAGATTATACAATCCTCGAAGAAATGCCAGGTAAATCTCTTGAATATAAAGAATATGAACCACTTTATCCATATGCTTTAAATAAATTAAATGGCAAAAAAGCATTTATCGTAACTTGTGATGATTATGTAACAACTACAGATGGTTCTGGTATCGTTCATATGGCTCCTGCATTCGGTGAAGATGACTCCCGTGTTTGCCATGAATATGGTATTGCTTTCGTACAATTCGTTGACGCTAAAGGTTGCATGACAGCAGATACTGATTGGCCAGGCGTATTTGTAAAAAAAGCAGATCCAAAAATTTTAAAAGACTTAGAAGAAAAAGGTTTATTATTCTCTGCACCTAACTTTGAACATAGTTATCCACATTGCTGGCGTTGCGATACTCCACTTTTATACTATGCACGTGAAACATGGTTCATTCGCATGACAGCTGTTCGCGATAAATTAATTGCTAATAATAAAACAATAAACTGGATTCCTGAATCTATCGGTAAAGGTCGTTTTGGCGATTGGCTCGAACATGTTCAAGATTGGGGCTTATCTCGTAACCGTTATTGGGGTACTCCACTTAATATCTGGGAATGTGAATGCGGTCATCAACATGCAATCGGTTCTATCGAAGAATTAAAATCCATGTCTGATAATTGCCCTGATGATATTGAATTACATCGTCCATTCATTGATGCTGTAACTATTAAATGTCCTCATTGTGGTAAAGAAATGCATCGTGTTCCAGAAGTTATTGACTGCTGGTTTGACTCTGGTTCCATGCCTTTTGCACAATGGCATTATCCATTTGAAAATAAAGAACTCTTTGAAGAACAATTCCCAGCAGATTTCATCTCTGAAGCAGTAGACCAAACTCGTGGTTGGTTCTATTCTCTAATCGCTATTTCCACATTACTTTTTGACAAAGCTCCTTATAAAAACGTTATCGTATTAGGTCACGTTTTAGATGCTCAAGGTCGTAAAATGAGTAAATCTAAAGGTAATGCAGTAGAACCAATGAAAGCTTTAGCTCAACATGGTGCAGATGCTATCCGTTGGTATTTCTATGAAAATAGTGCTCCATGGCTTCCAAATCGTTTCCATGATGCTGCTGTTCAAGAAGGTCAACGTAAATTCATGGGTACATTATGGAATACTTACGCATTCTTTGTACTCTATGCTAATATTGATAAATTTGATGTATCTAAATACAGCCTTGAATATGATAAACTTTCTGTATTAGATAAATGGTGCTTGTCTCGTCTTAATACTTTAATTAAAACTGTAGATGAAGATTTAAATAGCTATAAAATCACAGAAGCTGCAAAAGCTCTTCAAGAATTTGTAGATGAACTTTCTAACTGGTATGTAAGAAGAAGTCGTGATCGTTTCTGGGCTAAAGAAACAGACCAAAACAAAATTAATGCTTACATGACTTTATATACTGTACTTACAACAGTTATTAAACTCGCAGCTCCAATGATTCCATTTATGACAGAAGCTATTTATCAAAACCTTGTTTTAAATAGTGAAAAAGATGCACCAGAAAGCGTACATCTTTGTGCTTATCCTGTTGCAAATGAAGTATTTATTGATAGCGAACTTGAAAAAACTATGGACTTAGTATTGAAAGCTGTAGTTTTAGGTCGTGCTGCTCGTAATGAAGCAAATATCAAAAACCGTCAGCCAATTGCTCTTATGTATGTAAAAGCTCCATTTGAACTCAATGAATTCTATACAAAAATTGTAGAAGAAGAATTAAATGTTAAAAAAGTAGAATTCAAAGATAATATGGACGAATATTTGAACTATGAAATTAAACCACAGTTCAAAGTATTAGGTCCAAAATACGGCAAACAGATGAAAGAAATTGCTGCTGCTCTAGCTAAAGTTGATGGACAAAAAGCTAAAGTTGAACTTGAAGCTACAAAAACATTGAAATTAGAACTTTCTTCTGGTGAAATCACACTTGTACCTGAAGACCTTGATGTAAAAATGACTCAAACAGAATGTTTTGCAGCTCAGCGTGATGGTGATGTAACAATTGCTATTTCTACAGTATTGACAGATGAACTCATTGAAGAAGGTTTCGTTCGTGAAATCATCAGTAAAGTTCAGACAATGCGTAAAGAAAATGGCTTTGAAGTAACGGATAGAATTACAATATTTGCTCAAGGTAATGAAAAAATTGCTAAATTAATGCAGGATAATGCAGAAACAATTAAGAAAATTACTTTAGCAGATGAACTTGTTTACGATAAATTAGACGGCTTCACTAAAGAATGGAACATCAATGGTGAAAAAGTAACTTTAGGCGTAAAATAATAAATATGAAAATAAAAAGGAAGTCTATTATATAGACTTCCTTTTTTATTTGAAAATATTAATAACCAAATTGTCTATGACGATTTAAGCTAAGTAATTTATAAAATTTATCAGTTACTTTACGATTATACGGTTCAAGTTCCATATTTTTTTTGAAAAGCATAAAGGAAACTTCATTAGAAGTTATATATTTAGCTAATCCTTTTTCTGTGAATTCATGTAAAATATTTAAATCGGATTTATCAATATATGAAATGAATAATTTCATCTTGCTATTGAGCCAATTCATATCTTCAGTGAAATTGCGTTTATTAGAATTAATTTTTTGATGAATGAAATTCAAATAGCGTTTAGCGATATGACTAAATACTGATGTGAAATTACCTTTGATGAAAGATGTCAATGCGCTAGGGTCTCTAAATTGATTGATAGGCATACCATCTAAGAAAATATCCAATTTTAAAGCAAAATCTTGAGCTTCTTTTAATTGATTTTGTTTGAGGAATTTACTGAGTTGAATAGATTCTAAATCCCAGCCATGTATGTTCAAAAATTCACTATAATGGCGCAAAACTAATTTATTATAAGGAGATAATTCAATAGTTTTTACGAAAATAACGTGAGCAAGCTCAGGGTCTTGAAGACAAATTGCCTGACCGCTTTCAGTAAGACGCAATAGTAGATGTAAATCAGTTAAACAGAGGCGATAACAATCGTCTTTCATGAGTTTTTCATAAGCTAATAATAAATGATTTGCTTCAATTTTTTCTACTGCGGAAAGTCTATCATAAGATTCTATTGTTTTTAAATATTTTGTGCCAGCTTCTAAAAAAGACATATAAAAAACCTCCATTACTAAAATTTATATAACGATTAATTTTTGTTATTGCAGTTATGATTTATAATAACACACTATTTGATTAAATTTTTCAATAATTTTCTATATTTAAATTAATGAAAAAATAAAAATACAAAATACATTATATAGAATAAAAAATAGGCTAATAAAAAGAAAAATTTATTAGCCTAAAAATTTTATTCTAGTAAAGGAGAAGCTTTTGCATCAGTCAATAATATATTTGTTTCAATTACGCTTAAATGTCTTTGAAGTGCATACATGATTATAGTATCCCATGGATTGCGTGGGTATAAAGAACTATGTTCAGCATAATTTAAAAGATGATTTGTTTCATCAATACTTAATTGCATAGCTATAGCAAGAGCTAATATGCGATTTCTAGCAGTATGTTTTTGCCCTGAAAAAATTTTATAAGCATAAGTTACAGGTAGACCAGATTTTTTGATAACATCTGATTTTGTTAAATTTTTTTGCGCTAAAAGTTCATCTAGATATTTAGGTAAGTTCATATCTAATAATTTATCTTTATTATTTTCTAAAAAAGTGTGAATATCTTTTTGTTGTTTTAAATCAGCACCTAATTTATCTGTGATTACTCCCATAAAAATACTTCCTTTGTTATTTTTAATTGATTTATATTATAATAAAATAACATTTTAAAGAATGCAATATTGATTAAATTATAGATAGTAGAGGTAAAAATAGTGCAATCAAAATTAGAAGCTAAATATTTACGAGAAATTGGAGAAAAAGTATATAGTTTTTTCTTTGAAAATCCTGAAATGGAAAATAATAATTTAGAATTTCGTGAAGGTCAATCAGAGATGGCTTGTGAAATAGTAGATGCTATCAGTCAAAAGAAAAATCTAGTGGTAGAAGCAGGTGTAGGGATTGGAAAATCTTTTGCTTATTTAGTGCCACTTATTTATTACAATTATTATTTACAAAAACCAGTGGTAATAGCTACTTCAACTATAACTTTGCAAGAACAATTACAAGGTGATATACGCTATATCATGGAGAAATTACAAATATTTCCAGAAGTTTTATTGGCTAAAGGTATGACTAATTTTATTTGTAGATATCATTTTAAAAGATTTTTTGATGATAGAACAAATTTAAAGCAATATGAAAAAATATATGAATGTATAAATCAAGGTGGCAAAGAGCCAAGTGATTGGAATATTGAACTTCCTTTAGATTTATGGCAGAAATTTAGAATTAAAAATTATAATTATCGTGAATGTAAATATTGTGAATATCGAGATGTTTGTCATTACCATAATTTACGTTTAAATTTGAAAAAGACAAAGGGCATAATTATTTGCAATCAAGATATGCTCACTACTGATTTGCGTTTAAAGCGAGAGATGAAAGATGGTTTATTTACTGAAGAATTAAGCTTGATTGTTGATGATGAAGCTCATAATTTAGAAGATAAAGTGCGTTCCTCGTATACAGATATGTTGACTAGAAAGCAATTGGTAAATACATTGAAAAGATGCTATTTAAGCATAAAAAAAATACCACCTAATTTAGCTAAAAATATAGATGGTGTATTTAGCGACATAGATAAAATTTTTAGGATAATAGATAAGCAGATAAAATATCAAATACAACAGGCGCAAAAACAACATCAAGATGCTGATAGATTTAAGATAAATATACCGATTGATTTATTGCAAAATGTATATAAAATAGCAGAAGCAATAATGATAGCACATGCTGTAAATATTCGCAAAACTGGTGGAAAAATCAATAGTGATATGGAGATTATTTTAGACTTTTTCAAAGCATGGCAAGATGAAAAAAACTATATTGTCTGGGCTGAAGAGGCTAAAAATCCAATAATATATCTTTGTCCTACAAATGTAAATGAAAAAATCAATGAATTATTTTTTGGCGATAGAGTAAAATTGAGAAAAAATTTCCATACAATTTTTACTTCGGCAACTTTGACGAATTTAGCCAATGAAGATTTGACGAAAGCATATAGTTATTTTATGCAAAATACGATGTTTCCAATAAATGATAGCATATTATCAGAAGTGAAATATTCGCCATTTGCTTATGATAAACATGCAAAACTTTTTTATACAGATGATATTACAAGCCCTAGTAAAGATAGAGGAAAATTCATTGATGAAAGCATAGATTTAGTGAAAAAAATATTGGATATTTCTCAAGGAAAGGCTTTGATTTTGTTTACATCTAAAGCGGATATGAATGCTGTATATACAAGGCTAAAAGCTTTGAATTTAAATTATACTTTAATTAAACAAAATGAAATATCTTCACAACAACAATTAATTCATAAATTTAAGCAAGATGTAAATTCTGTGTTACTAGGAACAGGAGTTTTTTGGGAAGGTATAAGCATAGAAGGTATAGCACTTTCGAATTTAATTATTTATAAATTGCCATTCCCACTGCCAGAACCAATCATCAATGAAAAATGTAAACGCAGTAAAAATCCTTTAGAGGAAGTATTAGTTCCAGAAATGATTATTAAATTAAAACAAGGTGTAGGTAGATTAATACGCAATAAAACAGATAAAGGCATAGTATCTATCATTGATTCGCGTCTAGGTGATAAATCAAAGGCAAATTATAAAGAAAAAGTATGGCAAGCTTTGCCGATAAAACAAAGAACAAATAGCTTAAAAGAATTACAAAGTTTTTATGATAATTTATGATTAATAAACAGGAAATTCATCATTATAAAGATAGATAATATCTAGTATAGGTGAATAAAAGCTTATATCTATCATGTAGGGACCATTTTTATCTTTATCTAGAGTGCTATTTGTTGGAAGTCCATTGCTTAAATCAACTTTTTTAGAAAAATCTTCATAGAGCGTTTTATCGTATAATTTACATTGACTTAAATCAATCCATATTTCACATACTTCATTTGGTGAGATATCTTTTTTAGGAAGGATAAATATAGTTGTTGCACCATCATCTCCAGGATAGATATCTAAATCATTGACATACTCCCCATGCCTAAAGGCAGGGGATTCTTGGATACAAACGATACTTGCCTACTAAAATAGCAGGTCTTACTATATCTCTCCAAAGAAGGTTGATG
>NZ_FOCY01000064.1:0-1582 GCF_900110235.1 Megamonas sp. Calf98-2
CTTTGGAGAGATATAGTAAGACCTGCTATTTTAGTAGGCAAGTATCGTTTGTATCCAAGAATCCCCTGCATTTAGGCATGGGGAGTATGTCAATTCTTTATTATTGTTTATAGATAAAAAAATATTCTATTATCTCAATTATAGTATATTTTATAAAAATGAATTTTAGATGAAAATAAATTTAAATTTTTGTAAAGGATGGTATTGATGCTTTGTGTAGATAAATATATGCATAAGACGTATTATATTTTAATTGGTTTGATGGTTTTATTATTACCTCAAGCATTCATTTTACCAATAGAATGTAGTTATGAAAATCATTTGTTAGAAAATCTAGAAGTATTTATATTAGGTATTGGTTTTATAAATATGTTATATAAAACTGCAAATTTAAATAAAGATAAAATTAATAAGTTTTATTTAGCATGTGGTATTTTTTATATTGTTATGATTGCTAGAGAATTAAGTTATGGTAGAGTATTTTATCCTATCGGTATGGATAAAAATGGTGAACAGATTTTTATGAATATCCATCAAATATGGTATGGTCCAATAGTATATCCTATAATTGCAGTACTAGTTTTAATAGCATTATTTTTAATGATACAAACTTATAAATACATAAAAAAAGAACAGATTATTTGTAGTATACCTAGATATAGCATTCGTTTATTTATAATTATGATGATATTGAGCCAGATAGTATTTGAGAAAAATTTAATTAAGTTTTTAGCAGATTATGGTCAATTATTAGAAGAATGCACAGAGATATTAGCATATTGTTCTTTAGTATGCTTTACTTATGATATATCATTTAAAAAGAAATAAAGAAGGAATATAAATGTTAAATTTTGAAATTAGATATACAAAAGCTTTAGTTATTTTGTGTATTTTAGCTGTTATTTTTATTGGGTTATCATTTGTCTTGCCTATAGAATATAGTTATGAAAATCATTTTTTAGAGAATTTAGAAGTTGTAATTTTATTTTTAGGTATTGTAATCTGTATAGGGAAAATACGAGATTTTATTTTATATGATAGTATAAAATTTTATGTAGCTTCGATAATAATTTATATATTGATGATTGGCAGAGAATTGAGTTGGGGTCGTGTATTTTATCCTATTGGTATGGATAAAAATGGTGAACAGATTTTTGTAAAAGTACATGAATTATGGTATGGTTCAGTAGTTTATCCAATGGTAGGGATTTTAATTTTAATAGTCTTGATTTTATTGGGAGTATATTTTTATCAAAGCAGAAGACAAGGAATTTGTTGGTACATTCCATTAGGTGAATTTTTGTTTTTTATAGTGACAAGCATATTGGGTCAATTTGTATTTGATAGAGGTTTAGTGCAATTTGGTAATTATAATCAATTATTAGAAGAAAGCTGTGAAATCATAGCATATATAGCTCTTATTTGTTATACATATGATATTTCCTTTAAAAGAAGATATATTCATATAAGATATTTTAGTATAAGATAATGAACTGCACCCCAAAAGTTGGACACAAAACAACTTTTGGAGGTGCAGTTTTTTTATGACTAAATACTCAAATGAATTTAAAGTTAAAGCAAT
>NZ_FOCY01000041.1:0-13788 GCF_900110235.1 Megamonas sp. Calf98-2
CAGATAGATTTTATCCATCATCAAAAACTTGTAACAAGTGTGGATTTATAAAGAAAGATTTAAAACTAAAAGATAGAGTTTATAGATGTCCACACTGTGGAGCAGTAATTGATAGAGACTTAAATGCTTCACTAAATTTATCTATGTATAAATTAGCATAGTTTCACAAGCAAGAAAATGCTAATATGTAGGATTCGTTGTATCCGAATTTAAGCCTTTGGAGAATCATATCAAACGAAAGTAGCTATGGCAAAATCGGATTCAATGAAGAAGGAAATAAACAAATTTTTATATTTTTATAGATTTTTGGCAACGGATATATTTTGTCTGATTTTATAACAGTAAAAGGAGCGAGAGCTCATAATTTAAAAAATATAGATGTAAAAATTCCTCGTGATAAATTAGTAGTAGTAACAGGATTGAGTGGTAGTGGGAAATCTTCATTAGCTTTTGATACGATATATGCCGAAGGTCAACGTCGTTATGTAGAATCTTTATCTGCATATGCTAGACAATTTTTAGGGCAGATGGATAAACCAGATGTTGATTATATAGAAGGACTATCTCCTGCTATATCTATTGACCAAAAGACAACAAGTCATAATCCTCGTTCTACAGTGGGAACAGTTACCGAGATTTACGATTATTTGCGTTTATTATTCGCTAGAGTGGGAAAACCTCATTGTCCCAAATGTGGTAAACCTATTACTCAACAGACAGTAGACCAAATGGTAGATAATATCATGAGTTTGCCAGAACGCAGTAAATTATTGATCATGGCACAAATCATTCGTGGGAAAAAAGGCGAACATAAAAAAGTATTGGAACAAATTCGCAAAGAAGGTTATGTGCGTGTACGCATTGATGGCGAAGTTATAGATATTAATGAAGAAATCAATCTAGAAAAAAATAAAAAACATACGATTGAAGTTGTAATCGACCGCTTGATTGTGCGTGAAGGCATTGAACAACGTTTAGCAGATTCACTTGAAACTGCTTTAGATATAGGCGAAGGAATTGTCTATGTACAAGTAGTTGATGGTGAATTATTGATGTTTAGCCAAAATTTTGCTTGTATAGATTGTGGTATCAGTCTGCCAGAGATTGCTCCGCGTATGTTTTCTTTCAATAGTCCATATGGGGCTTGCCCTGAATGTAGTGGACTTGGCAGTCATCAACAATTTGATATTGATTTAGTAATGCCTAATAAAAATTTAAGCCCAGCAGAAGGTTTATTTGCACCATTATCTAAAAATCCAGCTTCTTATGCTATGGTACAGATTGAAGCTGTATTAAAAAAATATGGTTATACTTTAAATACTCCATGGAATGAAATCGATAAAAATATTCAAGAGTATTTGATAAATGGTTCAGGTGAAGAAAGATTTAATTATTCATATGTGAATATGTATGATGAATATAAAGAGTATTTTTCACCATTTGAAGGTGTAATGCCTATGCTTGAGCGTCGTTATAAAGAGACTAATTCAGATATAATGAGAGAATCATATGAAGCATATATGAGCACTACACCATGCCCAAAATGTAAAGGGGCAAGGTTAAAACCAGAAGTATTGTCCATCACTATTGGCGATAAAAATATAAAACAAGTAACAGATATGACTATCGCTGAAGCTAATGAATTTTTTAAAAATCTTAAATTCACTGAGCGTGAAGAAATCATTGCTAAACAGATTATGAAAGAACTTCATGCTAGATTAGGTTTTTTACTAGATGTAGGGTTAGAATATTTGACATTATCTAGAGCAGCAGGTACTTTATCTGGTGGGGAAGCTCAGCGTATTCGCTTAGCTACACAGATTGGTTCAGGTTTAGTTGGCGTATTATATATTTTAGATGAACCTAGTATAGGACTTCATCAAAGAGATAATAATAGGTTGTTAGCTACATTAAAACATCTTCGCGATTTAGGAAATACTTTGATTGTGGTAGAACATGATGAAGATACTATGTATGCAGCAGATTGTATTATTGATATAGGGCCAAAAGCGGGAGCTGGTGGCGGTGAAGTAGTAGCTCAAGGAACTGTTGAAGAAATCAAGCAAAATTTAAATTCAATAACAGGGCAATATTTAAGTCGTAGAAAATATATACCAGTACCAAAAGAGCGAAGAAAAGGCAATGGTAATTTTATCGAAGTTGTCGGTGCTAAAGAAAATAATTTAAAAAATATAAATGTAAAATTTCCATTAGGTGTATTTACTGTAGTAACAGGTGTTTCTGGTTCTGGAAAATCTACTTTGGTAAATGAAATATTGTATAAAGGTTTAGCAAGTAAATTATATACAATAAAAGGAAAACCAGGTAAACATAAAGAGATAAAAGGCATTGAAAATATAGATAAAATCATCAATATTGACCAATCGCCAATAGGAAGAACACCTCGCTCTAATCCTGCGACATATACAGGTGTATTTGATAGCATTCGTGAATTATTCAGTCAAACTAATGAAGCGAAGATAAGAGGATATAAACCTGGTCGTTTTAGTTTTAACGTTAAAGGTGGACGTTGTGAAGCTTGTCATGGTGATGGCATTATAAAAATCGAAATGCACTTTTTACCAGATGTATATGTTCCATGCGAAGTTTGTAAGGGAGCGAGATATAATCGTGAAACTTTAGAAGTAAAATATAAAGGGAAAACTATATCTGATGTACTCAATATGACAGTTGATGAAGGCTGTGTATTTTTTGAAAATATACCTAAAATTTATCGCTATATGAAAGTATTGCAAGATGTAGGACTTGGTTATATTCAATTGGGACAGCCAGCGACAACATTATCTGGCGGTGAAGCACAGCGTGTAAAATTAGCTTCTGAATTAGCTAGAAGAAGTACAGGAAAGACTCTTTATATTTTAGATGAACCGACAACAGGACTGCATACAGCAGATATTCATCAACTTTTAGATGTATTACAGCGATTAGTTGATGGTGGAGATACTGTAGTTGTCATTGAACATAATCTTGATGTGATTAAGACAGCAGATTATTTGATTGATTTAGGTCCTGAAGGTGGCAATCGTGGTGGTACTATTGTAGCCAAAGGAACACCAGAAGATATAACGAAAGTAAAAGCTTCATACACAGGGCAATTTTTAAAACCTTTACTTGAAGAAGGAAAAAGATTAAATAAACGAGATGCATAAAAATAAAGACCTTGATAATATAATTTATGTATTATCAAGGTCTTTTTATATTAAAGTAATTTAATTAATTCAGTGATAATAAAATTTAAATCTTCTTGTGTATGACTAGCTGATATAGTAAGACGCAATCGACTTTGATTTTGTGGGACTGTCGGTGGGCGGATAGCAGATAAAATAATGTGTTTTTCATAGAGTTTTTGAGCTATTTGCAGAGCTTTTTCATTGCTATGCACAATAATAGGCACGATAGGAGTCGTTAAGTTTATATCTATATTATTTTGTTGGAATAAATCTTGTACATAGGAAATATTATCGTATAATTTATCAACTAAGCTATTATCGTTAGCGATTAAGGACAATGCTTCAAGGCTACTTGCTATATCTGCTGGTGTCAATGCTGTAGAAAAAATGTAACTGCGAGCCTTATTGATGAGATATTCAATAAGAATTTTTTTGCCAGCGACAAAGCCACCTTCAGAAGCGAGGGCTTTGCTTAAAGTGCCTAACTGAATATCAATTTTTCCTTGTAGGTGAAAATGTTCTACACTGCCATGACCTTTGCCCAAGACTCCTGTAGCATGAGCATCATCAACCATAGTTAAAGCATTGTATTTATGTGCTAAATAGGCTATTTCATCTAAAGGAGCAATATCTCCGTCCATGCTAAATACGCTATCAGTAACGATTAATTTCGTATGAGAATATGGTAAATTTTTTAATATATTTTCTAAATCTGCCATATTTTTATGACGATAAATTAAAGTTTTAGCTTTGCTGAGTCGGCAGCCATCAATTATACTTGCGTGATTTAATTCGTCGCTGATAATGTAATCATTATTATTAGTCAATGCACTAATAGTGCCAACATTAGCCATATAGCCAGTATTAAAGACCAATGCTTTTTCTGTAGATTTAAATTCAGCAAGTGCTTGTTCTAATTTGGCAAATAAAATATGAGAGCCAGATATCAAACGTGAGCCACCAGAGCCTGTGCCGTATTTTTCGATAGCATCAATAGCAGCTTTTTTCACTTGTGGGTGATGTGTAAGCCCTAAATAATTATTAGAAGCCATCATCAAAAATTCTTCATTATCTTTTAGAACTTTAGTGGCAGAAATGGGAATATAAGTTATAGGTTTTCGATATAATTGCTGTTGATGTAAAATTTCTATTTCAGTTAAATATTTATTTAAATTATCTTGCATGATAAACTCCATTTTGATTTATAAATTAATATCTACAAGTACGGGCTGTCTTTCAAGATAATTTTGCAAAGCTGTGATATCTACAGGTGTTTTTACAAAAAATACTCGACCACCTTGACTGCTATGTAGTGGTTTCATTTTAGTAATGCGGTGATAAATATTATTAGCAGATACATAACCGATAATATAATTAGGATCATCAGACCAACATAATTCTCCTACGACATTTGGTGCGGATAAAACTTTACTAGCTAAGACGAGAGCTTCTTGTACATGATTGTCTGTATAGCCTAATTCATCAAAATGTTTTTTTGCTTGTAGTGTATCTTTGAAATCCATGCGACTGACGCGAATTCCTCTCATGCCTGTATTATCCAAGCGTTTTCCAGTAGTGGCATCAATTAAAATAGCACCACGCATATTTTCTTGTAGTGATAATAAAGATGACATAGCACTATCTATGGCTATTTTAGAAATACCAGCATTAGCTAAGAATTCACAAGCATTTTTATGTCCATCACTTACATTAATAGCCGTATACGTTTCCATCTTAAGCATAGGAATAGTTATGATATCTTTGGGTTTAACTTCTTCAATAGTAAGGCGAATAAAATCTGCTCTGCCTTTTTCATGAGTTAAAGCTCGTTGAATTAAATTTTCTGTGATTGTAGTTAAATCTTGTGTTGTAATCAAACGTTCAGCACCGGAAATATGATGACCACCATGTTCATGAGCTCCACCTTGAGCTGAACGCATACGAATACTATAGAGCATAAATATTATCTCCTTTTATGAATTATTTTCTTTAAGATATTTACTAAAATAGGGGAAGCTATAGCAGTGAAGATAAGTCCAGGAATGGTAAATAAAATCATGGAAAATGTCAAAGCACCAAGATTGCCTAGAAAGAAAAATAGACTAAATCTAGCGATGAGTGAAGCGATAGGGCCAGCGAAAATTATCATATAAAGATGATTTTGAGCTAAATATAAAAGTAGACCAACGATTAGACGAAATTGCATGGCAATAGCTACATTTAATATATTTTGTGTACCTAAAGCTAAACAGATTACACTAGATAAAATGCCACTGATGATATATTTTTTAAAACCAAAGACACTACAAATAGCTACAGCTAAGGGAGCGGATAATTGAAATTCAATGCCAGGAATGATATTAGGAATTTTGATTGAGCCTAATATAGAAATCATGGCAACTAAAATAGCGATTTCACAAAGTGTAGAAGTTTTATATCTCATATTGTCAACCTTTCTATAATTTTAGTTAACATTTTAAAGAATGATGAGCTATTTGTCAAATAAAAAAACAGATATAGATTTCATAAGAAAAATATATCTGTAGATTAGTTTTGTTTAATTAAAGATTTTTTTTAGTTTTGTAAAAGGAATGGTCAATAATCCTAGGGCAAGTAAAACAGTGAATAGACCGATTAAGGATAAGATAGTAGGTATTTCTTGATAAAAGAAAATACCAAAGAGCATAGCAGCTATAGGTTCACCAGAGGCTAAAATGGCAACCTTGCCAGCTTCGACATAATTTAAAGCTACAGTAAAGCAAATATATGGCAATACAGAAGTAAGCAAAGAATGTAATAATAAAAATCCGCTCATAGGCGCTGGGTCAATTTGAATGATTTCCCAAACTTTTAACCAATCAGTAAAAGGCAATAAAGCTATGCCAACAGCCATTAAGCTATAAATTGTAACTGTGAAAGAATGATAGCCTTTGAGCATGGCGATTTTGGAGAATATACTATATGTACCGTAGAAGAATGCACCTAAAGTGCCAATGATAATACCGATGGTAGTCCATTTCATAGCACCGACTTCTTCTAAGACGCCACTAGATAATATACAACCAATCAAAGCCAAAATAGCACAAACGGTTTTTTGAAAAGTGAGTTTTTCTTTGAATAAAATACTAGCCAAAATCAATACAAATATAGGGGCAAGGCTCAATAAAACAGCAGATAAGGATAAGGTTAATTCATTTATGGCGAAGTTATAACAAAGATTTAGACCTAACATACTAAAAATACCAGCACAAATAAAAATCCATAAATCCTTTAATTTGATTTTGAGTAATTTTTTGTCTAAACATAGTAAACCGGCAATAATAATGATAATAGCAACAATGATGCGAGTTTCGACAATAGAAACACTATTTAGACCTAATTCGCTAAGTTTTCGGACAAAAATCCCCGCAGAACCCCACATTATGCCCGACAAAATGGGAAAAATTTGAATCCATTGCTTCAATTTCATAAAATAACGCTCCTAAAATAAATTTCATATTTTAAGATTATACTATGTTAATATTTGACTAACAATATATTGACTTTAAAGGAATAAATTAATGAAATGTAACTATAAAAAAAGAGCTTATTAAAGATTTTTCAATCCATAATAAGCTCCACAAAAATTATACATTAGATTAAGATTTGATTAATATATAGGTTTTGATTTGAAGACATAAGTGTATTTATGTCAGAGGTATAATAATAGCCTACAATATATTATTAATATTATTGTAAACTATGTGCGCTGTGATAAGATGCTTCTTCTTCGTCATCTCTTTTAGTGATAAGTCTATAAGTGATGAGATTTGCTAAGAAGCCTAAACAAATAATCCCTAAAGTTAAAGCAGTAATTGTTGGATTATTTATATAAAGGGAAAGAATAAAACTTGCAATAGCTACTAATAAAGCACGAATAATAAGAACAGTTTTCATAATGAAATTCCTCCTGATTTTAAAAAATATATATAAAATGTTGTATAATTTTTTTCGTGAAAATTTATTTCGGTTATTATTATAACGCTTTATAATCAAGAGTCAATGAATTTGAAGAAAGTTTATATCTTAAAATTGTTGTCAAATATAGCTATTTTCAAAAAATTTTTTAATATGTAAAAATAGGCGTATTATTTGCGCAAAGAGATAGAATTTAATATTATAATAAAGATTATAAGTATAAAAAATAATTTATGGTGATAGATTATGAGTAATTTTGATTTTTTAAAAGAAAAATTTCCAGTATTAGCAAATTTAGGTGATTTAGCAGAAAAATATTTATATACAGATCCTAATTCTTGTTTAATTAAATTAGGCATGATAGGGGAAACTGTTGTAAATTTAATTTTTGAATATGATAACATAAAAAAACCGACAGAAGATAAAGCGGTAAATCGTATAAATATTTTAATTCGTGAAGGTTATATTGATGAACAACTTAAAAATATTTTACATGCTTTGCGTAAAGCAAGAAATAAAGCTGTTCATGAAAATTATGAAAAGCCTTGTGGTCTTTTATTAGAATTTGCCTATGTGCTTAGTGAGTGGTTTATGCAGACTTATGGAGATTATAGATATGAACACAGACCATTTATTTTGCCTAAAAAAGAAGATATTTATTATACAAATATTGAAGAAAACGAATTACAGCAATTAACACAATCTGCATTGCAAACAGCTTCTAAAGCAAAAGTTATTAAAAGAGATAAACGTTTGAATTTAATAAAATCGGCAACAGATAGATTAAATTTAACAGAAGAACAGACAAGATATATCATTGATGCACAACTAAGAGAAGCTGGTTGGCAAGTAGATACAAGAAATATTCGCTATAGCAAAGGCTCAAGACCACAGAAAAATGTAAATATGGCAATAGCAGAATGGCCTACAATGACAGATAAAAAAACTACAGGTCATGTAGATTATGCGTTATTTATTGGTTTAAAACTTGTAGCAGTAGTAGAAGCTAAAAGTATAGATAAAGATATTTTATCTGTAATGGATTATCAAGCTAAAGAATATGCTAGTCAAATTATAATTGATGAAAAATATTTAATTGGTCAATATGGTGAGTATAAAGTTCCTTTTGTATTTGCGACGAATGGTAGACCGTATTTAAAACAGATAGAAACAGCTTCGGGTATTTGGTTTAGAGATTTACGCAGTAGTTTAAATTATCCTGTAGCTTTGAGAGGTTTTAAATCTCCAGAAGGACTTAAAGAATTATTGCAATTAGATATAGAAAAAGTAAATAGTGAATTAACAAATTATAATCAAGGCTTTTTAGTAGATAAGCAAGGTTTGAATTTGAGATATTACCAAGTAAATGCGATAAAAGCAACTGTTGATGCTATCGTAGCAGGCAAGAAAAATATTTTATTAGCCATGGCTACAGGTACAGGAAAGACTCGCACTATTTTAGGTATGATATATCTATTTTTAAAGACAAAGAGATTTCACCGCATATTATTTTTAGTGGATAGAACGAGTCTAGGTGAGCAAGCTTATGAAACTTTTCGTGAGGTAAAGCTTGAAGAATTGATGACTTTAGATGAAATCTATAATATAAAAGGGTTAAATAATAAACAGATAGATAGAGAGACTAAAATACAGATAGCCACTGTACAAAGTATGGTTAAAAGATTGTTGTATCAAAATGATGAAGATGGTGAAAAATATAATAAAATGCCGTCTGTCAGCGATTTTGATTTAATCATTGTAGACGAAGCTCACAGAGGTTATATCTTGGATAGACAAATGAGCGAAGAAGAACTTTTGTATAATAATCAACAGGATTATATCAGTAAATATCGCTATGTCATTGAATATTTTGATGCCGTAAAAATAGGGCTTACGGCTACACCAGCACTGCATACTACAGAAATTTTCGGCGAACCAGTATTTACTTATTCTTATCGTGAAGCTGTTAATGATAGATTTCTAGTAGACCATGATGTACCGCACAATATCCGTACAAGATTATACAATGAAGGTATAGTCTATCATAAAGGCGATAATATGTTACTTTATGATACAGCTACAAAAGAGGTAACAAATGTAGCTTGCTTAGAAGATGAAGTTCATATCGAAGTGGATAAATTTAATCGTGAAGTAATCACCGAAGATTTTAACCGCAAAGTCTTAATCGAAATCATAGAGAGTATCAGTAGAAAAAATAATCAAAAAGATGAAGATAAGCAGGGAAAAGTATTAATTTTCGCTGTTGACGATAATCATGCAGATTTAATCGTAAAAATCTTAAAAGAAATTTGCCCTGATTATAATATTCCTAGTGATACAATTATCAAAATCACTGCTAGTGCAGGTCAAGGAAATAAAGACCGTATTTTAGAATATATACGTCGTTTTAAAAATGAAAAAGATCCTTCTATTGTTGTTACTGTAGATTTGTTGACTACAGGTGTTGATGTGCCGAAGATAGATACTTTAGTATTTTTACGCAGAGTGAAATCTCGTATTTTATTTGAACAGATGTTAGGCAGGGCAACTCGTCTATGTCCGCAAATTGATAAGACTTGTTTTGAGATTTATGATCCTGTAGGTGTATATGAAGCTTTAGACAGTGTAAATACTATGAAACCTGTCGTGGTAAATCCTAATATCAGCATAGGAGATATCATCAATAAAATAAAAGAAGATAATGGCATATATACAGCAGATGAACTGAAATATAAACAAAATCAATTAGAGCAATTAGTCGGTAAATTAAATCGTAAACAGCAATCTATGAGCGATAAAAAGAAAAAAGATTTCAAAACAATGACAGGTAAATCAACAACTGATTTTATTGACGAATTGAGAGCTTTGCCAGTAGAAAAAATTAGCTCTTATATACAAGAGCATGAAAGCTATTTTACTTTTTTACAAGAAAAAGATGCTTGTCATGGCAAGACTCGCATTATTTATGAGGGTGAAGATGAAGTAGTATCTCATACTAGAGATTATGGAAATACGCAAAAACCACAAGATTATATAGAAAGTTTCACTCAATATTTAAAAGATAATATGAATGAAATAATGGCTTTGAAATTAATCTGTACAAAACCTAGCGATTTAAAACGTGAAGATTTAAAAAGATTATGCTTAAAACTAGATAGTAATGGTTTTAGTCAAACACATTTAAATACAGCTTTAAACCAAATGACTAATCAAGAGATAACAGCAGATATCATCAGCATAATTCGTCAATGTATGCTTGGCAGTGCTAGAGTTAGTCATGAAGAACGTATAAAAAAGGCTATGGAAAAATTGAAAGCAAATCATTATTTTTCTGTAAGTGAAGAAACTTTCTTGAAAAGCATAGAGAAATATTTATTGCATGAGTCTGTAATTAATAAAGAAACCTTTGATACAGATACAAGATTTGTAAAAAAAGGTGGTTTTAAAACTATTAATAAAAAATTTGGCGGACATTTAGCAGAAATTATAGTAGAATTAAACCAATATTTATATGAAGATGGAGGAAAAATAGCTTGAATACACAAGAGATAGTAGCAAAACTTTGGAATTTATGTAATGTACTAAGAGATGACGGTATAACTTATCATCAATATGTAACAGAACTCACCTATATTTTATTTTTGAAAATGGCAAAAGAAACAGGTGTAGAAAAAAATATTCCTGAAGCATATCGCTGGGATAATTTAGTAAATAAAAGCGGTATTGAATTAAAAAATTTCTATAAAGAATTATTAGATAAATTAGGCACTAATACTACAGGCAGAATTAGAGAGATTTATCAAGGTTCAGCGACCAACATTGAAGAACCAAAGAATTTAGAAAAAATAATTAAAACTATAGATGAACTTGATTGGTACAGTGCTAAAGAAGAAGGCTTGGGCAATCTTTATGAAGGTTTGCTCGAAAAAAATGCCAATGAGAAAAAATCTGGAGCAGGGCAATATTTTACCCCTCGTGTACTCATTGATGTGATTGTAGAGCTTGTAGCACCACAAGCAGGCGAACGTTGTAATGATCCAGCTTGCGGAACTTTTGGCTTTATGATTTCTGCAAATAATTATGTAAAATCTCAAACTGATGATTATGATGATTTAGATGAAGAACAAAGTGATTTTCAATATAAAGAAGCTTTTACAGGTTGCGAATTAGTACATGATACACATAGATTAGCTTTGATGAATGCAATGCTTCACGATATTGATGGCGATATCATGCTTGCTGATACATTATCCAATCAAGGAAAAGTATTAAAAGATTTTGATGTAGTGCTTGCCAATCCTCCTTTTGGTACGAAAAAAGGTGGCGAACGTGCAACACGTGATGACTTCACTTATCCTACGAGCAATAAACAGTTGAATTTCTTGCAACATATTTATCGTAGTTTAAAAGCCAATGGCAAAGCTAGGGCAGGTGTTGTACTTCCAGATAATGTATTATTTGCTGACGGTGATGGCGAAAAAATCCGTGCTG
The DNA here is from genome assembly GCF_900110235.1 of Megamonas sp. Calf98-2. NCBI lineage: Bacteria > Bacillati > Bacillota > Negativicutes > Selenomonadales > Selenomonadaceae > Megamonas > Megamonas sp. Calf98-2. The sequence continues at coordinate 11,640 of NZ_FOCY01000041.1, forward strand.
ATTTAATGGATAAATGCAATCTGCATACAATTTTGCGATTACCTACAGGGATTTTCTACGCTCAAGGTGTAAAAACGAATGTATTATTTTTCACACGTGGCAAAACTGATAAAGATAATACAAAAGAAGTGTGGTTCTATGATTTAAGAACGAATATGCCTTCTTTTGGTAAAACAAATCCACTCAAAAAAAGCGATTTTGCCGATTTTATCAAGGCTTATACAGCAGAAGATAGACATAAAATACAAGATGAAAGATTTTCTGTATTTACAAGAGAACAAATCGCCGAAAAAGGCAATAGCCTTGATTTAGGCTTGATAAAAGATGATAGTATCTTAGATTATGAAGACTTGCCAAATCCTATTGATTGCACAGAAGAAATGATTGCAGATTTATCCGAAGCACAAGCCTTGCTTAGTGAAGTTGTAAATGAATTAAAATCCTTAGAAAATGGTGAGGCTTAAAATGGCAAAGAAAAAACAAATAGAGTTAACCATAGAAGAAAAATTGCAAAATGCCTTAGTACCAAAAGAAGAACAACCATATAAAATACCAAATAATTGGTGTTGGACATATTTTAAAGATATTTTTTATATAGAAAATGGATATGCTTTTAAAAAAATAGATTATAAAAAGGAAGGAATACCTTTAGTAAGAATATCTAATATAGAAAATGGTATAGTAAACATTAATGAATGTATTTATGTTAATAAGTTAGAAAAGAATGAAGAAAAATATGTTATAGAAAAAGGTGATTTGTTAATAGCTTTATCGGGAGCAACAACAGGAAAAAATGGCGTTTATTATTTAGATGAAATAGCATATTTAAATCAGCGTATAGGAAATATAAAAATAAAGAATAAAGAAAAAGTTCTTAATGAATATAGAAATTATTATATAGCTTTAAAAAATGAAGATATATTAAATTTGGCATATGGTGGAGCGCAACCTAATATTAGCCCTAAAGTTATAGAATTTATATCAATACCTTTACCACCAATAAAAGAACAGCAAAGAATAGTAAATAGAATAGAGTCTTTATTTGCTAAATTAGATAGAGCCAAAGAATTAATAGAAAATACTTTAGCTCAATTTGAACAAAATAAAATGGCAATACTGCATAAAGCTTTTACTGGTGAATTAACAGTAAAATGGAGAAAAAAAAATAATATTAATGAAAAAAATTTTTTTAATAAAGTTAAATTAAAGAATGTCATAAAATTAATTTCAGGTAGAGATGTTAGTGTAAGTTTATGTAATGATAAATCTATAGGAATACCATATATTTTAGGTGCAAGTAATATAAAAGATAATAAATTTTTTATTGAACGATGGATAGAAAATCCAGTAGTAGTATCAGAAAAAAACGATATATTACTCAGTGTAAAGGGAACAATAGGAAAGCTTTATTTACAAAAAGAAGAAAAAATAAATATTAGTAGACAAATAATGGCATTAAGAGCTTTAAATGATTTAAATACGCATTATCTATATTATTTTTTATTGAGAGAATGTGAACGATTAAAATTTGAAGGAAATGGATTAATACCAGGAATTTCAAGAAAAGATATTTTAGATTTAAATATTTTATTACCTACTCTTGAAGAACAACAGGAAATTGTTAATATTTTAGATAAATTATTGGCTAAGTATAATAAAATAAAAAACTTAGAACAGCAATTAGAAAAAATAGAATTACTGAAAAAAGCAATACTAGCTAAAGCTTTTCGTGGAGAGTTAGGCACAAATAACCCTGATGAAGAAAGTGCTGAAAATCTATTAAAAGAGATTTTAGCTGAAAAATAATTTAACCATACTGAGCAAGAAGTCTCCTACCTCTAAGGTAGTGAGATGAATTGCTCCTTAGGAGATTGACTGGATATATGTTTTATGAGATAATCTTATTGGTCGAATATAAAAAAATGTGGTGATTATAATGAATTTAGACAACAATGCTCATTCAGTATTTTTGCTAAATTATCATTTAGTATTAGTCATAAAATATAGAAGAAAAGTTTTTGATGACAACATTTCTTCACGAGCTAAAGAAATATTTGAGTATATATCTCCTAAATATAATATAACTTTGCAAGAATGGAACCATGATGAAGATCATGTTCATATATTATTTAGAGCTCATCCTAAAAGT
>NZ_FOCY01000065.1:0-1558 GCF_900110235.1 Megamonas sp. Calf98-2
AGCAGATACCGCACATTCGTTTATGTTAGAAAACATATTGTGCATTGTTTAGTTTTCAAAGAACATTTCTTGTTTGTTGCTGTCTCCGTGAGTCAGCTTCTATATAATAACCCGATTTCAAATAAATGTCAACACTTTTTTAAAAAAAATATAAAATATTTTAAAAAAGTTTTCTAAATGCTATAATAATAGCTATATTCATTAATATTTTTAGGAGGATATCATTATGAAAAAGACTAATGCGGCTCGCATTTTAGACCGCTTAAAGATAGATTATGAACTAAAAGAATATAAAGTAGATTTAAATGACTTAAGTGCTATCCATGTTGCTAAAGATGTAAATATGGATATAAAAACTGTATTTAAAACTTTAGTAGCTAGAAGTGATAAAAATGATATCATCATGGCTTGTATCCCTGGCGATGATGAATTGCATCTAAAAAAACTTGCTCAAGTTGCTAATTTTAAAAAAGTAGAAATGATACATCTTAAAGAATTATTGCCTTTAACTGGTTATGTGCGTGGTGGTTGTTCTCCACTTGGTGCAAAAAAAGCTTATCCTGTATTCATTGATGAAACAGCTCTAAAATGGCCTAAAATAGCTATTAGTGCAGGTGTACGTGGAGAACAGATTTTACTTGCACCACAAGATTTAATAAAAGCTGTTAATGCTACTGTTGCCGATTTAATTAAATAAAAAAGAAAGTGATTTTTATGAATACAGATGAAAGACGTGAACAAATCCTTTATACGTTAAAACAAACTAATACACCAATTACTGGCTCAGAATTAGCTAATATTTTCAAAGTCAGTAGACAGATTATCGTTGGAGATATTACCGTTTTGAGAGCTTCCGGTCATAATATTTTTGCTACACCTAGAGGCTATTTACTACCTCACGACCAAGCAAAAGAAGAACAACTCGCCACTATAGCTTGCCAACATAATGATGATAATTTACAAACAGAATTAGAAATTATCATTGATAATGGTGGTAAAGTTCGTGATGTTATCGTTGAACACCCATTATATGGTGAAATTCGTGTCAATCTCTTCATCAATAGTCGTAGAGATATTCAATTATTTTTGGCAAAAAAAGAAAAAACAAATGCTTCTGCTTTAATGAGCATAACAAACGGTCTTCATTATCATACAATTGAAATTCCTAATATGGAAACTTTGGAATTAATAAAAACTGAATTAAACAAGGCTCATATATTAATCGCCTAAACAAAAAGCAAGGATATAAACCGATGTTTTAATCCTTGCTTTTTTATTTACGAATAGAAATTAAACTCGCACATAAGCTTTTAATGTTGTAATTTTTTTGCCCTATAGATTTTCCATATGGTGCTATAGTATATTCTTTTATATTTTCAGGTATTATAAATGTTTCTGCATAGTGAACAACAAATGGAGCAAATACATTTTCTGGTGAAGTTACAATTGCTTCTTCACCTTCAATTAAATTTAAAACATTTACCAAATGCGAGCGTAAAGCCCCTAAATTTATTTATGGGGATATAAGCTCGCTAAAAAACAATGATTCGATATCATT
>NZ_FOCY01000043.1:0-12077 GCF_900110235.1 Megamonas sp. Calf98-2
GATAAATTCTAACTTTTTTCGCAAGTATCATCTTCTATTAACTCCTTAATCATTTTTTTAGCTTTATTAGCTCTTTTTCCTTGAAGTCTACAACTAAATACAGTAACTATTTGAATTAAATCTTCTACTAACTCTTGTTCTTCAGTTCTCTCTGTATTATCAATAATTTCAATTGTTGTTCCATATTTTGTCTGCAAATTCTCCTATTGAGTAATATTTCATATTATCACCTCAATAGTGTCATATCATAATCTTTAAATAATTTATAGATTTTTATATAAAATTATATATTATTTATAACAGCTTTAAGCCTCCCCTGATTAAAACTTCAATCATCTATAAAATAATTATCGCTTAATACAGACCTTATTTTGTTGAGTAAGCAAAATTTTATAAAAATCGTATTAAGCGATAAAATTTTTATTTTAAACTAATTATTAAGCCTTTAAGCTATTATACAATTCTTTATATTGTTTAGCTGATTCTTCCCAACTGTAATCAGCAGTCATAGCATTTTCTACAAGATGAATATGTTTTCTATCATCAGCAATACCATCTATTGCACGTTTGATGGAGAATAATAATTCATGTGCATTATAATTATTAAAGCTAAAGCCATTACCAGTTTGAGTGTAATTGTTATATGCTTCAACAGTATCTTTTAAACCACCTGTAGCACGTACAATTGGCACAGTACCATAACGGAGAGCGATAAGCTGACCAATACCGCATGGTTCATATTGAGATGGCATCAAGAATAAATCACTTGCAGCATAAATTTGATGTGCTAATTCATTATTAAAGAAGATATTAGCAGATACTTTTTTCGGATAGCGCCATACAAGACCTTTGAACCAGTCTTCATATTGTCTATCGCCTGTACCTAAGATTACAAATTGTACATTTTCATATTCAAGTAATTCATCTAAGATACGTGTAACTAAATCAAGACCTTTAGCTTCAACTAAACGAGTTACCATACCAATCATTGGAATTTTGCGATTTACTGGTAAGCCCAATTTTTTCTGAAGTTGTTCTTTATTATCACCTTTGATAGCAATTGCATTATGTACATCAAAGTTTTTAAAGATGTACTTATCAGTTTCTGGATTATAATCTTCATAATCAAGACCATTGATAATACCAGATAAATCTGCATCACGTTTTTGAAGCATACCTTCAAGACCTTCACCATAATAAGGATCTTGAATTTCTTTAGCATAACTGCGACTTACAGTAGTAACTTTATCAGAATATACGATAGCACCTTTCATGAAGTTGATATCATCGAAGTATTCCAAATCACCATTGTTGAAGCATTTCCAATCAAGACCTAATACATCTGGTAAATATCCTTTCCAGAAACGACCTTGATATTTCAAATTGTGAATAGTATATACTGTTTTAATCTTGTTATAGCGTACATCTTCATTATGTTCGAGTTTTAAATAAACGCTAATTAAACCAGTTTGCCAATCATTCATATGAATAACATCTGGCCAGAAATCAATATGAGGAAGCATTTCAAGAACAGCTCTGCAGAAGAAAGTAAATCTTTCTACATCATCTGGATAACCATAATATCCTTCACGATAGAAATATTCCTGATTATCAATGAAATAAAATGGTACATCTTTATAATCGTATCTATCAATACCTAGATATTTTTTACGCCAGGAAACATTGATTTCACCATCATAAATATGTTCCATATTATTGCGATATTCTTCTTTTATACCACTGTATTTTGGTATAACAACACGAACATCTACACCTTTTTGTTTTAATTCTTTAGGTAAAGAACCCGCTACATCTGCAAGACCGCCTGTTTTTACAAAAGGCACAGCTTCTGAGGCTACATATAAAACTTTTAACACTATAACACGACCTTCCTCTATGATTGTATATATAGCCCATATAATAAAAATTATATGGGCTATAACTTAAATTATTTCAAGGCATAAGCTTTAGCCTTTTGACGTTGTTTTGATCTATTACCATTAAGTTTTACCTTTTCTAGTTTTTCAGCTTCAATCACTGTCTGTTTTTTAGCTTCAACAGGACGCAATTTCAATCTGAAATATACTGTACCAAGTGGTGGTAAAGTAATTTGAATAGATTGATTTAAATTATGCCAGAATACATCTTCTGATTTAAAGTCACCTTCATTTAATACATTAGAACCACCGTATTCTTCTTTATCTGTATTAAATACTTCTTGATAAATACCTTTTTCAGGTACACCAATGCGGTAACCATGACGCACTTCTGGAGTGAAGTTACATACTACAATGATGAAATCATCTTGGTCTTCAGCATAACGAATAAAGGAAATAACGCTATTTTCATTATCGTTACAATCAATCCAGCGGAAACCACGCCAATCAAAGTCTACTTGCCATAAAGCTTTATGTTCACAATAGAATTTATTCAATTCTTTAGAGAATCTCTGCATTTTTGTATGCATTGGATACAATTCAGCTAAATGCCAATCAAGACTATCATCATATTTCCATTCGATAAATTGACCAAATTCGCCACCCATGAATAATAATTTTTTACCAGGGTGAGTCATCCAATAACCAAAGAAGGAACGAAGACCAGCGAATTTACGCCAATAATCGCCTGGCATTTTTTCAATTAAAGAGCATTTACCATGAACTACTTCATCATGAGATAATGGCAATACAAAGTTTTCAGAGAAAGCATACATCAAGGAGAATGTAATTTTATCATGATTCCATTTACGATAAATAGGATCAAGGCTCATATATTTGAGCATATCATTCATCCAGCCCATATTCCATTTATAGTTAAAGCCCATACCGCCCATATAAGTTGGACGAGAAATCATAGGCCATGATGTAGATTCTTCTGCCATCATTAAAGCATTAGGATGATATTTGAAAATCGCTTCATTTAGATTTTTAATCAATTCCATAGCTTCAAGGTTACCAGTGTCACCATATTTATTAGGTTCCCACTGACCTTCTTCACGACCGTAGTTTAGATACAACATATTAGCTACAGCATCAATTCTAAGCCCATCAATATGATATTCATTTAACCAAAATAGAGCATTAGAAATTAAGAAGCTATGCACTTCACGACGACCATAGTCGAAATTAGTTGTACCCCATTGCCAATTTTCACGGCGTTTTTCATTATCAGATTCATATAAAGTTTCACCATCAAAACGGCGAAGACCATGAGCATCGTTACAGAAATGTCCTGGAACCCAGTCCATGATTACAGCAATACCATTTTGATGAGCTAAATCTACTAAATACATGAAGTCTTTTGGTTCACCATAACGACTAGTTACAGCATAATAACCAGTTGCTTGGTAACCCCAAGAACCATCAAATGGATGTTCACAAAGTGGCATAAACTCAATATGAGTATAATTCATTTCTTTAACATAAGAGATGAGCTGTTTTGCTGCTTCTCTATAAGTTAAATAATTACCTTCAGCATCATGACGCCAAGAGCCTAAATGCACTTCATAGATGAGCATAGGTTTATCATAAGAAGCTTCTTGTTGCTGTTTTTTCTGCCATTTTTCATCATGCCATTCATAACCGCATAAATCATAAACGCGAGAAGCTGTTTTTGGTTTCTTTTCAGCATAAAAAGCATAAGGGTCTGCTTTTAAGAAACGTTCTCCACCATTGAATGGCTCTATAGAATATTTATAAATTTCACCTTGCTGTAAATTAGGAATAAAAGTCACCCAAATTTCACCATCAGAAATTCTCTGCATTGGATTTTCATTGTAATCCCAATTATTAAAATCTCCTACTACACTTATGGCTTTAGCATGAGGTGCCCAAACAGCAAAGCGTACGCCTTCTACTCCGTCTTCTACTACAAAATGAGCTCCTAACATTTGATACGCATAGAAATTTGTACCTTGATGATACAAATACAAATCAAAATCTTTTAATGCGGATACTTCCATATTTTTAGTTCTCCTTTGGAGTCATTTATTTTAATAAATTAATAGGTTCTACATTCCAGATATCTTTTGCATATTCGCTGATAGTTCTATCACTAGAGAAGATACCAGAATGTGCAATATTGATTAAGCTGGATTTCAACCAACCATAGCGGTCGAGATATTTACCTCTAATTTTTACATGAGCATCAATATAAGAATTGAAGTCTTTGAATACGAAATATTCATCATTACTATTGAATAAATAGTTGTGTAAGTCATGGAAATCACCATTACCTACGAATGGACCAGTCAATAATTCATCAACTACATTGTGAATTGCTGGATTTGTATTATATTCAGTCCATGCGGAATATAATCCATTTTTATAGTATTCCATTACTTCATGTTCTTTTAAGCCAAAGATAACGCAGTTATCTTCTCCAACTGCATCGCAGATTTCCACGTTAGCACCATCTAAAGTACCAAGTGTGATAGCACCGTTCATCATGAATTTCATGTTAGATGTACCGGAAGCTTCTTTACCTGCAAGAGAAATCTGTTCACTAACATCAGCTGCTGGGAATAATTTTTCTGCTAAAGTAACACCATAGTTTTCTAAGAATATTACATGTAAACAATCGTTTACATCTTTATCGTTATTAACAATATTAGCTACATTGTTGATTAAGCGAATTGTTTCTTTAGCGATATGGTAACCAGGAGCTGCTTTACCTGCGAACATATAAGTACGAGGTAACATTTCAGATTTAATAGATGGATTTGCTTTAATCAAATTATAGATATGCATTACATGTAAAATATTCATAATTTGACGTTTGTAAGAATGAATACGTTTAACTTGAATGTCATATAAAGAATTAGGGTCAATAGTAAATCCACTACGACGTTTGATATGACCAGCTAAATAAATTTTATGTTCTTTTTTAACTTCTGCTAATTTATCAAGGAATGCTGTATCATCTTTATAATCTAATAAATCGATAAGACGAGATGGGTCTTTACGCCATTTATCAGAAATAGCTTCATCTATTAAACTAGAAAGCTGTGGATTTGCAGCAATGAGCCAACGACGATGTGTAATACCATTAGTTTTATTATTGAATTTACCTGGGTAAATTTCATCAAAGTCACGCATAGTATGTGCCTTTAAGATATCGCTATGAATTTTAGCAACACCATTTACGCTGTGGCTACCTACAACAGAAAGACGAGCCATATGAACTACGCCATCTTGAATGATAGATACTCTGCGTACACGGTCTTCATCATTTGGATATTGTTTACGAACATCTTCTAAGAAGCGTGCATTGATTTCTTCTACGATCATGTAAATACGTGGTACGAGATTTTTTAACATATCACTTGGCCAAGTTTCTAATGCTTCTGGCATAATTGTATGGTTAGTATAAGCTACTGTATTTTTAGTGATATCCCAAGCAGTATCCCAATCCATACCTTCTTGGTCAATGAGTACGCGCATAAGTTCAGGAATTGCCATTGCTGGATGAGTATCATTGATATGAATAGCAATTTTTTTCGCAAAATCTTTTAAATCACCCTTACGGCGTTTATAATGACGAACAATACTTTGAACGCCTGCAGATACAAAGAAATATTCTTGAGTCAAACGAAGCATTTTACCTTCATAAGAGCTATCTTCTGGATACAAGCAAGAAGTGATTGCTTGTACACGATAAGATTGACGCAATCTTTCTTGTAACTGTTCTCTAGTACCTGATAAAGAAGCAAAATCTTGAGGAACTTCAGCATTCCAAAGACGAAGAGTATTTACTACATTATTGTGGTAACCTACGATTGGCACATCATAAGGAACAGCTGCAACTGTATTATATCCTTCATGAACTAATTTTAAAGAACCATCTTCTTGTTGAGCCATATAAGCATTACCGCCAAAATGAACATCAACTTCTTTGTCAGCTTTGCGATATTCCCAAGCGAAACCATTTTTAAGCCAATTATCAGGAATTTCAACTTGTTGATTATCTATTATTTTTTGTTCAAACAGACCATATTGATAACGGATAGTACAACCATGACCTGGAAGGCCTAAGGAAGCCAAAGAATCAATAAAGCAAGCAGCAAGACGGCCAAGACCACCATTACCTAAACCTGCATCTGGTTCCTGTTTAAAGAGTTCTGTAATATCAATATTCAAGTCTTTCAAGGCTTCTTTACAGATTTCTTTCATATCAAGATTGATCAAGTTTGTATTTAATAGACGACCTAATAAGAATTCAATGGAAAAATAATATACTTCTTTGCATTGATTTTCTTCATAGTATTTATTAGTCATAATCCAGTTTTCACTGATGTACTGACGAACTGTTCTAACTAAAGTCTGATATAATTCTTCTTTAGTTAATTCATTCCAATCTTTACCAAATAACATATTTGCTGTTTTTAAGAAATTTTTCTGTAATGAAGCTCTCTCTTCAATTTGCTTATTGATTATTCCTACACTCACTATTACTTCCCCCTATAAGTTTTTACCTTAATCGCACTACCCTGAAATAAAAACTCTATATTTCTAAAAAAACCAAAACCTATATATTAATATTTTATATTATATAATTTATATTATATATATTTATAATTACTATATTTTTTAACCTATATTATTTTAATATCTTATCTTTTGTTAATCAAATAACTGTATTTTTTTCAATGATCAATGGATAATTTTCAGCACCTTTTAACCATTTACCATCGGATACTACTACATTTTTATCGCAAATTACATTTTCTACTAGAGCATCATCTTGTAATTCACAATTCTGCATGATTACGCTATTTTTAACTTGAACGCCTTTTCCGATTTTAACACCACGGAATAAGATACTGTTTTCTACAGAACCTTCAATTACGCAACCATTTGCAACTAAAGAATTATTAACTTTTGCTTGTTTTTTGTACTGTACAGGAGCTTCATCACGAACTCTTGTATAGATTGGGTTATAACCCATGAATAATTCTTCCCAAATTTCTGGTTCTAACAAGTCCATATTAGTTTTGAAATAGGAACTTGTAGAGCAGATTTCAGATACATAACCTTCATGTTGGAAGCCATAAATATTTAAATTATCCTGATGACGTAAAATACCATCAATCAAGAAATCATAGCCACCACGTTCATATGCTGTAGATATGATTTCCATGAATTTTTTACGGGACATTAAATAAATACCCATGAATACTTTGGAATTTTCATAAACAGCTGGACGGTTAGCAATTTCTGTAACAAGACCATTTTCACCAGTCTGTAAAATAGTTGCATTGTCTGGACGTTCTTTATTTTCAATATGGTAAACCATAGTGATATCAGCACCAGTATTCTGATGGAAACGAAGAGCTGTAGTAAAGTCTATATTATAAACAAAACGGCTGTTGCAGATTAATACATATTCTTGTTCAGACTGTCTGATAAAGCTCATATGTCTATAGAAAGACTGTAAGTTACCATTACGGCTATCTTTATCCATTTTTATAGCTGGTAAATAGAATAAACCATCATGACGACGTGCTAAATCCCAGTCTTTACCAGAACGAAGATGGTCTAAGATAGAACGAGATTTTGCTGGCATCATCATACCAATTTTTGTAATACCAGAGTTAACCATGCTAGATAAAGCAAAGTCTAATAAACGATAACGACCTGCAAAAGGTAATGTTGCAACAGGTCTTTTTGTTGTAAGTGTTCTTATTTGTTTATCGTCTTCATATAAATCCATTATTCCGAGAACATTTTTCATAATTATATCCCTCTCTTATTTTATCCCACATTTACATTTTCAGTTGCATCGGAAACAACCATTGGTCGTACAGTTTCACCTTCAGGAATTACTACAATAGTGCCATCGTCACTACCCACTTGAGCAGTTGCTTCAATTTTGCTATTTTGAGCTACAATAGCTTTTTCAACAACAGCATCTGCTTCAATTTTTGCAAATGGCATAATTACAGAATTGCTTACTTTTGCACCTTTAGCAATGCGTACACCTGGGAATATAACAGAATTTTTTACTTCACCGCAAATCATAGAACCTTCACTTACAAGAGAATTTTTAATTTTAGCTTTTGGTCCTACATAATGAGGTGGCATAGCCATATCCACGGAATAAATTTTCCATTTACCATTCATTTCAAATGGTTGTTTTTCTTTTAATAAATCCATGTTTGCTTCCCAAAGGCTATCGATTGTTCCTACATCTTTCCAATAACCTTCAAATGCATAGGAATATAATCTAGCTTGGTCAGCTAACATTTTTGGAATAATATTTTTACCAAAGTCATGACTAGAAGTTTCATCTTTAGCATCATTTTCTAAGTATTCACGTAAGAAATTCCAGCTAAAGATATAAATACCCATAGAAGCTAAATTGCTTTCTGGTTTAGCAGGTTTTTCGGCAAATTTAGTAATACGACCTTCTTTATCTGTGCTCATAATACCAAAACGAGAAGCTTCTTTCATTGGAACTTTAATTACACCAATTGTAGCTTCTGCTTTATTCATTTTATGTGCTTCAATCATTTTAGCATAATCCATTGTATAGATATGGTCACCAGATAAGATTAAAACATATTCTGGATTAGCTTTATTGATGAAATTAATATTTTGGTAAATTGCATCTGCTGTACCTTTATACCAATCTGCACCCTTTTCTCTAGCATATGGAGGTAAAATATATACACCACCATTTTTGCGGTCAAGATTCCATGCTTCACCAGTACCTAAGTATGTATGCAATTCTAGTGGACGATATTGAGTAAGTACACCTACTGTTTCAATGCCGGAATTTGCACAGTTACTCAATGGAAAGTCGATGATACGATATTTTCCACCAAATGGCACAGCTGGTTTAGCTATATTTTTAGTTAAAGCTCCTAATCTACTCCCTTGACCACCAGCCAATATCATGGCTAAGCATTCTGTTTTTCTCATAATATAAAACCTCCTGAAAAAAATAAACATAGTCTACACATCTTGTCAATTTAGATAAAAATGCAGGAATTAATCTATAAAAACTATTAAAATTTACACAAACATAACATAGTACTTATAAAAACTTAACAATCTTAACAATTGTCGTACATTTTATAAAATTTAGATTAAATAGATTTACACAACTCCTTTTTTTATAAAAACTTCTCAAATAAATAAAATTCGTTACATTTTCATTTGACAGTATTACAATTCTATATAAATTTTGTAAATCCTGCTTTTTTTATTATTTTTTAAAAAAATAATAAAAAAAGCAGGACATTAAATTTGTCCTGCTAAAATCAACCCTTTTTTATATTTGCTTATCGCGGAAATTTGTAAACCAAATTTTTTAATCAACTCATCTTTTAAAGATAATAAATCTTCAATTTTTCCTTGTTTTAATTCAATTTCAACTTCACAAATAGGAGCTTTATTTTCTCTTCCTTGAACAAAACCAAGGTCTAAAGCCACTTCTAGCTTAGAGTCCAACCATGTTAGCTCTATACACTCACGCACAAAATCTGTTATTACTATCGGTAAAAATTTTTTATCCTTTGTAGTTTTAATCAATGACCAAATATCTTTATCTTCAGCAAATACATTTATATCTGGTGTCAACTTTGTTACTTTTTTATTGATTTCCACGCGTTCAAACAGACCATCACTGTTTACTTTTCCTGATTTGTACGTTGCTACGATACAATCATTTTCACAGCGTACACGATAAGCAATTTTATGTTTTTGATAGAAATTATCTTCCGTATCATAATAAATAGCCTTCATATCTATACGTTGCCATGATTGATCTTTATTTTCTTGCAAAAATTCACGTATATTTTCTATTTGGGCTTCATCTTTTATTTCCATTTTTACTTCTAATTCTTGATTATTCATGGATTTCCCAACAACCTTTCTCTTTCAATCTCAAGATAGCCTGATGTTTTGCTATTAAACTACTGCGATGAGCAATGCTGATGATTTTCGTATTTGGCAAATGAATTTTCAACATATCATATAAATTGCCCTCTAAATCTTCATCAAGTGCTGATGTCGCTTCATCTAAAAATACAAATTCTGGTCTATATAATAAAATTCGCACAAAAGCTATTCTTTGTTGCTCACCTAAAGATAAAATTCTGCTCCAATCATCAACAATATCTAATTTATCTGCTAAATTTTCTAACTTACAAGCTATGAGTATTTCTTTTATTTCTTCATCACTATATTTTTCACTGATTACTTCTTCAACTACAGGATAAGAAATTGCCTGTCTTAAGCTACCAAGTGGCAAATATGGTCTTTGTGGTAAGAATAAAAATTCTTCTTCTTTTGGCAAATAAACATTACCTTTCGCATAAGGCCAAAGACCTGCAAGTGTTCTTAAAAGAGTTGATTTACCCACGCCAGAAGCACCCATGATCAATAAAGATTGATATTTCATTAAATCAATTGTACAATCTTTGATTAAAATATCTTTATTTTTATTAGGAAGGAAAACATCTACATTTTCTATACCGACTGTAATATTAGAAGCATTATCTATCATTAAATCAGATTTCAAATCCAAAGCTTCACCGACATGACGATTAAAACCATCTAAACGGCGAACTACAGAGCACCACTGTGCTATAGTTGTATAAGCATCTACAAAATATGACATTGCTCCTTGAACCTGTCCAAAAGCATTTGATACTTGCATAATCCAGCCCACTTGTACTTCTTTAGCAAACCAACGCGGTGCAGCCAATAATAATGGAATGATAATTGCTAATTGACCATAACCAGATGTAAAACCATTTAAGATTTTTTGACGAGTCATAATATCGCGGAAATTGCCAATTACAATCTTAAATCTAGTCAAGAAATTTTCTAACTCAGGCTTTTCACCACGATAAAAAGCAATCGATTCCGTATTTTCTCTGACACGCATCATCGCAAAACGGAAATCAGCTTCATATTTTTGCTGTTCATAATTTAAATTGATAAGTGCCTTACCTACCTTATGAGTGAGATACGTACCAACGATAGAATATACCAAAGACAACCAAACCATATAACCATAGATAGTGAATTCATAACTGCCAATAGGCACAGTCATAATTCCTGATAAATTCCATAAAATTACAGTAAATGCCACCAAGGTTATCAATTGACGCACAAGACCAATCGTCAAAGATAAAGTCAAAGCTACAAATTGATTAATATCCTCAGAAATACGCTGATCCGGGTTATCCATATCTTTTCCCATCAATTTCAACTTATAATAAGCTCTATTTTCCATCCATCTCACTAAATATTTATCAGTGAGCCATTCACGCCATTTTATCTGCAATAATTGTTGCAAATACACAGAATAAACGCCAATCGCTATATAAATAGCGGCAATCAAGGAAAATTTGCCCACTAAATACCAAAAACTATCAAATTCATACGCTTGCAATACATCCCAAAATTCTTTATACCAATCATTTATCAATACCGTCAAAAATACACTGGCTAAATTTAAAATTAAAACAACAGCTAAAATACCATAAGCCTTCCATTTTTGTTCAGAACGCCAATATCCTAGTGCTAAAATTTTAAAAGCCTGTAAATAATACATAATTCTTCTTGAAGTCAAACCATACACCTCTATCCTAAAATTAAATTTTATATCTTCTAAAAAAATATGCTAAAATATATATTATGTTCATTTCTTTGATGGCAAAGAAACGAACCAAAGAAAGCCACCGCAGATAAAATTTTAGCTTTGAAAAATATTATCATTTCATACAATGCTTAAAACTCGCTCCGCTCAGACAGTTAAGCAAAAACCGTATTCAATGATAATTTTTTTCAATAATCATGCGATTACCGCTAAATTTTATAATGCGGAAGAAATAACAAATTATTTGTAAATAAAAATAATAACCAAATCTCCCTCACGTTAGCGAATTTTACGGTAGCCGTAGGCTATTGGCAAGGATAAAATTATGGCTATGGTTTTAGCTCTACTGTTTGAGCAACGCGAGTTTAGAGCGTTATAGACATAATTTTATAATTGACAAAGTAAAATTGATATCGGGAGGTAGAGTTCTTTTGTTACTTTTCTTGCTCATGAAAGAAAAATAAATC
>NZ_FOCY01000004.1:0-90049 GCF_900110235.1 Megamonas sp. Calf98-2
CATCAACCTTCTTTGGAGAGATATAGTAAGACCTGCTATTTTAGTAGGCAAGTATCGTTTGTATCCAAAAATCCCCTGCCTTTAGGCATGGGGAGTATGTCAAAAGAAACTTTCAATATATTGGATAATATATATAATATAAATGATATGGAAAATGGAATTTTAACAAAGCTTTTTAAATAAAAAATGCATTAGAATTTTTTCTAGTGCATTTTTTTATATAATTATATTGTGAGGTGAATTTTATGGAATTTAGAGTATTAAAATATTTTTTAACTGTTGTAAGGGAAGAAAATATAACAAAAGCAGCGAATGTATTACATATTACCCAGCCAACATTGAGTCGACAATTAGCTCAATTAGAAGAAGATATTGGAGTAAAATTATTTAATCGTGGAACTAGAAAGATAAGTTTAACAAATGAAGGAATGTTATTAAGACGTAGGGCAGAAGAAATAATTTCTTTAGTGGACAAAACAGAACAAGAATTAAATGAACAAGATGAAATGTTAGATGGTGTGATTTCTTTGGGATGTGGAGAATTAAGTTCTGTATCAACACTAGCAGATATATTAGCTGGTTTTAAAAAGAAGCACCCACTTATTGTTTATGATTTATATACAGCAAATGCAGATGAGATCAAAGAAAAAATTGATAAAGGATTAATAGATATTGGTTTATTATTAGAACCTGTGAATATAGAAAAGTATGAATATATTCGATTGCAGACAAAAGAAGTGTGGGGTGCTGTAATGAGAGCTGATGATGAATTAGCTAAGCAAGAATTTGTTACTGCAGAACAGTTGAGTAAAAGACAAATAATATTAGCACGTAGACCAAAAGCCAAAAATGAATTAGCACATTGGTTTGGTAAGTATTATGATAAACTGAATATTTCATTTACAAGTAATATGAGTACAAATGCAAGTATTATGGTAGAAAAAGGATTAGGAAATGCTTTAATTATTAAAGGCTCATTGCCATTTTTAGATGAAAATAGAATAAAATGCATACCACTATATCCAGCTTTGATAGCTAATAGTGTTTTAGTTTGGAAAAGACATCAGCCATTTAATTTGGCTACAACGAAATTTATAGAGTATATACAATGCTTTTTAAGCATGCGATAATATAAAAAATAGGTATTAGACATAGATTTGATTTTTATTCTATAATGTGAATGTAAGTTGATATAAAAAATATTTGATTTACATTCACATTATTTTTTAGGTGATATATATAGTGATAGTAAGATATGAATTTATTATTTATTAAAAAAAGATAAGTGCAAATAAAAGAGGTAAGGAGGAAGTAAAAATGACAATTGGAGAAATATCACAAGAAATAGGTCTATCAGCAGATACTTTAAGATATTATGAAAAAATAGGATTATTACCTAATGTACCAAGAGATAATAGTGGCAAACGTAATTATGATGAGAATTTTATTAATTGGATAAAATTTATTCAAACATTAAAAAATAGTGGAATGTCTTTAAACGATATTATAGAGTATATAAATTTGGCAAAATATGGTAATAATACATATCAAGAACGCAAAAATTTATTAATAAAATCTAAGCAAATATTATTAGAAAAAATGTCGAATTTACAATCTATGATAGAGAAAGCAAATTATCAAATTAATAATTATGATAATATTTTAGTACCTAAGACAGATGCTTTAATATTTTAAATAAAAATATTTGAATATTCTTGATTTTTATAGGAATAGAAGAAAGGAAAATAATTATGAAAAAAACAATGATATTAACGTCAATGGCATTGATGTCTTTAGTAGCTGTAGGTTGTGCAAATGAAGAAGTTAAAGATACACAAGATAATCAGCCTGTTATTTCAACAAATATGGAAGAAGTACAAACAGAAGGCAATGCAAATACGAAAAAGCCATTAATAGTTTATTTTTCTTATGGTGAAAATAGTGAATTGCCACAAGATGTAGATGCTTCAGCTAGTGCTAGTATACAAAAATGGAATGATGAAAATACTGGCAATACAGGTATAGTAGCACATATTATTCAAGAGAAAACAAAAGGGGATATGTTTTCTGTTCAGACAGTAAATAAATATCCATCAACATATAATGAGACAGTTGATCAAGGAAAACGAGAGCATGAAAATAATATTCGTCCTGAACTTGCAAATCATATAGCAAATTTAGATGATTATAATACTATTTTCGTGGGTTATCCAAATTGGTGGTATGATATGCCAATGGCAATGTATAGTTTTTTTGATGAATATGATTTGAGTAATAAGACAATTATTACGTTTAATACTTCTGGCGGCAGCGCTTTTTCTGACACTATAAATACAATTAAAAAATTAGAGCCAAATGCAAATGTAATTGAAGGTATAACAATTAGAGCTGAAGATGTAGAGTCTAGTCAAAATGAAATTAATGAATGGTTAAATGATTTAGGTTATAATATCTGATTTAAATATAAATTTATAAGAAAGGACAGATAATAATGAAGAGAAAATTATTATCTGTCCTTTCTTATTTTTGCTACGTATAAAATATTTGTAGAAAATAAAACAATAGTGGAAAAAGACACTATTTTAGCAATGGATACACAAATTTCATGGGTGATATATGAAAAACCTTCACTATATCCATTAGATTTAAATGCGAAAATAAAAACGAGAATAAATGAATTAGTAAAATTATTATCAGTTACTGATGAAAATAGTGAAATTTATAAAGTAAATCATCATCAAGAACAAGATATAAAATTAAGTGAAGATACTAAAAATGTAGTTTTATTTGCACTACAGATGGCAGAAAAAACAAACGGAGCTTTAGAACCGACTATATATCCAGTGCTTAGAGAATGGGGCTTTACTACAGGAAAATACCAAATACCTGATGAAACAAAAATAAGAGATTTATTAAATTATGTGGATTATAGGAAAGTTAGTTTAAAAGAAAATCAAATATATTTGCCAGATGGTATGCAGATTGATTTAGGAGCAGTAGCCAAGGGATATATAGGTGATGAAATCATAAAAATTTTGAAGGCAAATAATATATCGTCTGCTTTAATAAATTTAGGTGGTAATGTTCAATTATTGGGAACAAAACCAAATGGTGATTTATGGAATATTGGACTTAAATCACCTAATAGTCAAGATTATATAGGTATATTAAGATTAGCGGATTGTGCGATTGTAACTTCAGAAAATTATGAGCGATATTTTATCGGCGAAGATAATAAACGATATTGGCATATTTTAGATGGAAAAACAGGTAAACCAGCAGATAAACATATTAATTCCGTAACGATTGTAACAAAACAAGGAAAATTAGGTGATGCTTTATCCACAGCATTATTTGTAATGGGAGTAGATGAAGCTATTAATTATTGGAAGTAAAGTAAAGATGAAAATGATGTATTTGAGATGATATTGATTACAGATGATAAAAAAATATATATAACTGAGAATTTAGTTGATAGTTTTACTTTGCAAGATAAAGATAAAGATTATCATATGGTGGTGGTAACTTTATGAACAATATTAATAAATCAGTAATATGTATTGTTTTGGTGATTATATTTATTGCCGTTTTTATTGGTTTAAGAAATAATTTTGCCGAAAAAACAAATACAGTGGAGATAATTCAAGAGGGAAATATAATTTATACTTTAGATTTAGATAAGAGTAAAGATGAATTAATAGAGGTAGAATTCCAAGGTTGTAAAAATATAATTCAAATAAAAGATAAACAGATAAGTATAATTGAAGCTGATTGTCCTGATAAAACATGTGTAAATATGGGAATTTTAAAATCAGCATTTACTCCTATAGTGTGTTTGCCCAATCATTTAGTAATTCAATATGTAAATGATGATAAAGAAATTGATGCTACGGTAAATTAGGTGATAGTGATGAAGACAAAAAAATTAGTGCAATTATCTTTATTGACTGCGATAGCACTGAGTATATTTATTGTAGAATTACAAATACCAAATCCTCTACCACTTCCAAGAATTAAATTAGGTTTAGCAAATATAGTGACTTTATATGTAATTTATAGATATAGAGCAAAAGAGGCACTATTGGTGCTGATGGCTAGAATTATTTTAGGTAGTGTATTTAGTAGTAATCTTATGGCTATAATGTATAGTTTAGCTGGCGGAATTTGTTGTTTTGTTGTGATGAGTGTACTGCATGATAAAATAGAAGAAAAATATATTTTTATAGTTAGTATATTAGGAGCTTGTGCACATAATATAGGGCAAATAATTATAGCAATATTTATAACAAAGACTTTAGCAATTATGATGTATTTACCATGGTTATTATTATCAGCAATGATTACAGGTTTATTTATTGGTTTATGTACGCAATACTTACTCAAAAGTAGAGCTATATTAATACAAAAATAAAAAATCCTATTGCTTAAAATTTTAGGCAATAGGATTTTTTGTTTATAATTCTTCTTCGACACGCATGAGGAGGAAGCAAAGGTCAGATAAACGATTTAAATAAATTTTTACATTTTCATTAATAGCTTCTTTTTCAGCTAAAGTTAAAACTTCACGTTCAGCTCTACGCGTAGTAGTACGTGCTAAATCTAAAAATGCTCCAGATTGAGTATTACCAGGCATGATAAAAGCAGTTAATGCTGGTAATTTAGCTTCAAACTCAACGATTTTTTGATCTATATTAGAAATGATTTCATTATTTATATAATATTTATCTGTGATACTAGCTAAATCAGCCATTAATTTTAGATTAGTTTGCTCAAGTTCTAATAAAAGTTGTTTAACTTCTTCTTTTTGAGCAAAAGCTCTAGCAAGACCGAGAGCAGAACTGACTTCATCAACAGTACCATAAGCTTGTACACGTAAAGAATTTTTAGCAACGCGTTCTCCAGTAAATAAAGATGTAGTGCCTTTATCCCCTGTTTTTGTACAAATAGACATATTTTCTCCTTTTATCAATCACCATTATATACGCTAAAGTCGATATCATGGTTAGGTATATAGATTTCTGTTTCACTGAAAAATACATGAACTTCACGTTCTGCATTAGCAGGGCTATCAGAAGCATGAACAGTATTTACAGTTTTGGAAAGAGCAAAATCACTGCGGATTGTGCCAGGTTGTGCTAAATTAGGATCTGTTTTACCATGGAGTTCACGAACTCTTTCAATAGCGTTTTCACCTTCAACTACTAAAGCGACAATTCTATCAGAAGCCATAAAATCCACTAAACGTTGGTAATAAGGTTTACCCACATGTTCAGCATAATGTTTAGAGGCTATACAGTCGTCCATTTCTAGCATTCGCATAGCTACAATATCAAATTTTTCTTTTTCATAACGACTAATAATATCGCCAATATGATAATTTACTACAGCATCAGGTTTGATTAATACCAACGTTCTTTCTCTCATAAAAGACAACTCCTATTTTTATTCTTTGTATCCATCAGCTAAAAGTTTATAATGTAAAGCTGATTCATGAAGTGCTTCGATTTCATCTTCTCTTAAAGCACGGACTACTTTTACTGGTGAGCCAAATAACATAGAATTATTTGGTAATTTTTTATGTTCAGTAACAAGAGAACCTGCACCAATTACACTATTATGACCAATTTCAGCATATCCAAGTAATATAGCGCCCATACCGATTAGAGTATTATCGCCGACTTTACTACAATGGATAACAGCATTATGACCGATAGTAACATAACTGCCAATATGAGTAGGTGCATTGCTCATTACATGAACAGTTACATTATCTTGAATATTTGTATAATCACCAACAACTATAGGTTGCAAATCACCACGAAGTACAGCACCTGGCCAAATATTAGTGTATTCGCCAATAGTAACATCACCGATGATTACTGCACTAGGATGAACATATGCAGTCTTAGCTATTTTAGGTGTATGTGATTTATAAGCTTGAATCATTAAAAAAATCCCCTAACTAAAAATAATTTATAATTATTTTACGACCATTACAGGAACAGGAGAATCTTCGATAACTTTTTGGCTTACGCTACCAATGAGAGCTCCTTTGAAGATACCAAGACCACGGCTACCCATGATGATGATATCAGAATTAGTTTCTTGAGCTACACGAATAATAGCTTTTGGACGAGAACCTGTTTCTACATGTTTTGTTGCAGTAATATCTTTTGGAAGTTTTTCCCAGATACGATCAAAGATGATATCACTAGGAATATGTTCATTGATATGACTAGAAACGTAAACGAATTCAAGAGATGCACCAGCTTTTTCTGCTAAGGAAATTGCCTGGTCAACTGCTTTACAAGCATTATCAGAACCATCTACAGGAACTAGGATTTTATTAATTTTACTCATAAAAAAAACCTCCTTATGATAGGACATAAAGTTTTATTTCATATTTCTTATATTATTAATTTTCGTGATAATTTTTAAAAATCCTTTTTTTGTTTAGAAATAAATTAAATTGAAAAAAGAAAATCTCTTAATATATTAACAAAATATACTAAGAGATTTTTATAATTAGTCTATATCTATTAAGGCTTTTCCTTGATGATACAATCCTGTGCGACAAACTAGGGCATTTTCTACGGAAATATTTAATTTATATTCATTTTTTAATACATCTAAAATTTCATTTGGTTTAGTGGTACCAGTAGATGTGATTTTTATATTTAAAGAAATATTTAAAGTATTATCTTCTAAATTATATTGCATAGCTTTAGGAAGATATTGTTTGATTTCTATTTCTTTGCGTTTTTTTGGTGTTTCACGAACAACGACAATTTCTTTAGTTTGATTAAATTTATTGATAGCTTCTGTTACAGTGTTTAAGTCATCTTGACAAGGTAAAACAATAGAATAGGAAGCTTCATCAACAATGGACATCAAAGCTTTAGCACGCATATCAATTTGTCTAGCTTTTAAAAGTCTCACTCCTGGTGGTAGTGCTTTAGATAATTTATCAAATAATTCAGGTTGACAAATATCTTTTTTTAATTCTAAATCCATATATTCAGCATCGCTTGTTACACCTACAGATAAAGCAGAAGCAAAAGAAATTTTCATATGAGGATTGAAACCTTCGGAGTAAGCTGCTGGAAGATGAGCGCGACAAATTGCACGTTGCATTAAAGATGCAAAATCAAGATGGGAAATATATCTTATAGGTTCGCCTTTTGTGATTTCTAAGCGATATTTTATCATTTAATAAAAACCTCCATAAACATAATAGATAATTATTTAATAGTATCCATATCAGTATCAAGTGTAGGGCAAATTCCGCAAGCGTTGCAATTACCATGACGGCAATCTCTTGTTAACTCGCCTTTTGTAGCTTTTTCGTATTCACGCAATAAGAATTTTTTGCTAACACCTGGAGTAGTATGTTCCCAAGGGAGTTTTTCATCAAATTTATATTCACGCATATTATAAAAATATGGGTCAATATTGCATTTATCAAAAGCGTTCATCCAAACATCATATTTAAATTCTTCGCTCCAACCATCAAATTTTGCTCCATCTAACCATGCTTGATAGATTACTTTGCTAAGGCGTCTATCGCCACGAGAAATAGTACCTTCTAGGATACTAGTTGTAGCAGTATGATAGTTAAACTGGATAGAGCGGTCAGTGATATGAGATTTTAATAATTGTTGTTTACGTTGGAATTCTTCTAAAGTATTTTGTGGGAACCATTGGAATGGTGTAAATGGTTTTGGTACAAAACAAGATACGCTAACAGTAACGCGGATATCACGGCGTTTAGTGATATAACGATATAATTTAGCAACTTTTGCACCGAGTTCAGCAATGCCGATGATATCCTCATCAGTTTCAGTTGGTAGACCCATCATGAAGTAAAGTTTTACAGTTTTCCAACCATGACGGAAAGCAGCACCTGTTGCTTCCATGAGATTTTCTTCAGTTACACCTTTATTGATTACATCGCGTAATCTTTGTGTACCAGCTTCAGGAGCAAAAGTCAAACCACTTTTACGGACTTGTTGCATTTTATGAGCAAGATCAATGGAGAAACTATCAATGCGTAGAGATGGTAAAGAGAAAGATACACGTTCGTTTTTATAATCTTCCATGAGGTCATCTACGATTTCACCAAGGCAAGTATAATCAGCAGAGCTTAAAGATGTAAGACTCATTTCATTATAACCAGTGTTATCGAGCATTTCTTTAGCGATAGTGCGTAAGCGGTCAGCAGTGCGTTCGCGTACAGGACGATAAGATATACCAGCTTGACAGAAACGACAACCACGAGTACAACCGCGGAATAATTCGAGCATTACACGGTCATGAACGATATCAATATAAGGTAATACAGGTTTTTTGATAGCGAAAGAGTCGCGGAAATTTTTGATTACACGTTTATTAATTACAGGTTTAGCTTCTGGGCAAAGCGGTAAAATTTCTTTAAAAGTATTATCTTCATTGTAATGAACTTCATATAATGAAGGAACATAGATGCCATCTAATTTAGCAAGTTCTTTTAAAAATCCTTGTCTGCCACCTACTTTACCTTGTTTTTTCCAAGTGATGAAAGTATCTACGATTTCATTTAAAACTTCTTCGCCTTCACCGATAACAAAGAAATCAAAGAAATCAGCTACAGGTTCAACATTATATACGCAAGGGCCACCACCAACGATAAATGGGTCATTTTCTGTGCGGTCTTTTTGCCAAAGAGGAATGTTGGCTAAGTCTAACATATTTAAAACATTAGTGTAAATCATTTCATATTGAAGTGAAAAGCCAACAAAATCAAATTCTTTGATTGGTGTGAAAGATTCTAAAGCATAAAGTGGTATATTATGTTCACGCATTTTGTCTTCCATATCAAGCCAAGGAGCATAAACACGTTCAGCTACAGTATCTTGTCTTTCATTTAATACTTCATAGAGAATTTTTAAACCAAGATTGGACATACCTACTTCATAAACGTCAGGCATGGATAAAGCAAAGCGACAATCAACATCTTCATGATTTTTGTGTACAGCGTTTAATTCGCCACCAGTATAGCGAGCAGGTTTGGTAACAGTTTGTAAAATAGAAGGGTCTAGTTTAATCAATTTAATATCCTTTCTTCATGAAAAAAGCTGCTGTATAGGAAATTTTTATTTTTCATACAGTAGCTTTTAAATATAATATATACCAAATAATAATTAATCTTTTTGTTCAGTAGACTTTTGTTTTTCTTCAGTTTCATCTTTTTCAGGAAGACCAACATGTTGAAGACCATTTTTAGCTACTTGAACTGTATTTAAAATGTTTTGGATGTAAACACTCATATGGTCGAATACTTGTTCAGCATATTGAACAGAATCATTGCGCATAGCTTCAGAATGTTTATATGTTTTTTCTAAAATTTCGTTTGCCTTAGCTTCAGCAGCTAAAGTGATTTCATTTTCAGAAGCTTTCTTTTGAGCATATACTTTTGCTTGTTCTATGATATTTTTGGCTTCTATGCGAGCATCTTCGATTATTTTATCTCTATTTGCATTGATTTCTTCAGCTTCTTTTAAAGCAGAAGGCCATTCTTTGCGAATATTACTTATGAGGCGAATGAGTTCTTCTTCGTTTACCAAACATTTGTTAGTTAAAAGGAAACGAGAAGAACTAGCCACAAGATTTTCTAATTCGTGAAGGGAGTCTAATAAATCCATAGTGATATTACCTCTATAATTTATAATTATTTTGATGTAGGTACTCGTTTAATTTTTTCATGTATAGCAAGTTCTACACAATGAGGAACTAAATGAGTGATATCTCCACCGAACTGAGCTAATTCTCGAATTGCAGATGAAGATACATGATAATATTTATTATCAGCAGTTAAAAAGATATTTTCAATATCTGGAGCCATGTTTTTGATGAGCATAGCGCGTGGAAATTCATAGAGAAAATCGTTGGCATCACGTAAACCGCGAACGATTACATGAGCATTTTTTTGATGAGCATAGTCAGCAAGTAGACCAGCAAAACAATCAACTTTTACATTAGGAATATGAGCAGTAGCTTGTTTTAATAAAGCTACGCGCTCTTCAACAGTAAATAAAGGTTTTTTATTTATATTATTGAAAACACCAACAATTACTTCATCAAACATTTTAGAAGCTCGTTCAAAAATATCAGTATGCCCATTAGTTACAGGGTCAAAACTTCCAGGACAGATAGCAATAGTCATATATTAATCCTCACTTTTATTTGATTTTAATTCATAAATACTTATTTGTGTAGTAGAACCATATTTTTGATTACGCAATAAAGTATATTGATGAAAATCTGAAGGTAGTTTATCTTCAATAGCATGTTCCATAATAATTATACCATCTTCAGTTAATAATGGATATTCATGGAGCATTTGCAAAACTTTTAAGCATAAATCTTGATGATATGGCGGGTCACAAAATATTATATCAAATTTTGTTTGTTTTAGATGTAATTTTTTTATGGTAGCAAAGACATCAGCTTTTAAGATAGTAGATTTATCAATAAGTTTTGTATGCGTAGCATTAAATTTAATAGTTGAAATACTATCTAAAGAGCAATCTACCATGATGGCATGATTGGCTCCTCGACTGAGTGCTTCTAAGGATAAATTACCAGTTCCTGAAAATAAATCTAAGACATTTTTATCATAGATAAAAGAACCTAATATATTAAATAAAGATTCTTTTATTCTGTCAGCAGTAGGTCGAGTATTTTGCCCTTTAGGGGCTTTTAATTTTGCCCCGCGAGCTGAACCTGTGATTATTCTCATAAATTATCACCTAATAATTTAGCTTTTAATTGTTTATAAGCTTTTGTATAGTATGGACCATTTTGAGATTCACGATGGTCAAAACCATAAGCACGTCTACTTATAGCCAAGATAGGTGGTGCTTGAATGCGTTTAGCTACTGCCATACCTGTGAATAAATTCCACCAACGTTCTAAGTCGCAGATAAAGTCTTTAGCTGTAGCAAAGTATTTATCTACAAGACCAGCCTTGCAACCAATATGTTCTTCTAAAGTTTTTTCACTATACCAAAGAAGAATATCTTCTGGAGTAACTTTTTGCCAGCTTTCGACAAAAGCGCGGAATAAATAATCGTGATATGGATATTTAATAGGGTCGCCCTTACCAGCATCAACATCTTGTTCACTAGAAAGTTCGGCACTAGGTACAATATCAATAATACCTTGAGGAATTACTTCACATTTATATACATGTTCATTTAGATAATGAGCTAATTCATATACTTGATATTTCCATAAATCAGCAAGACCAGCTAAAAATCCAGATTGGTCACCGTATAATGTGGAATAACCGACTGTAGTTTCTGCTTTATTGGCATTACAAGTAAAGCCCCCACCAATGCTAGCTGCCATACCAGCTAAAATGCGAGCTGAACGGTCGCGAGCTTGGATATTTTCTTTGACAAAAGAAGATACTTGTACTTTATGAATATCATTAGTAGCTAAATGAGTAATATCAGTATTTTCAAATTGATTTACAGTGAAATCAACAACTTCCTGAATTGGCACAATAGCATAATTACAGCCTAAGTTATGAGCCAATTGGCTAGAAAGACCTTTTGTTGTAGCAGAATTGAATTTACTAGGCATATTAATTAAGGTAATATTTTCAGCACCTAAAATATCTGCATAAAGAGCAGAAGCAACAGCAGAGTCAATACCACCAGAAATACCGATGATTACTTTTTGCATACGAATATTTTTGAGGAATTTTTTGATACCATAATGAAGTGCTTGGTAAATATTAGAAATATCATCATTTTGAGGAATTGGAAGTGGAGTATATTCATCATTGCCAAGCAAGTTTATATAATTATTTTGAGCTTTATAAGCAGGGCAAGTTGCAATGATATTTCCATTTTTATCATAAACTGTGCTAGAACCATCAAAAGTATAGATAGTCTTACCATTATTTTGAATACCAATATTATTTACATATATTAAAGGAATGTTATTATCTTTTGCTTGTTTTGCAAATACGCGATGGCGTTTATTATTTTTGCCGAAAGTATAAGGAGAAGCAGATATATTGATTAACATATCTAATTTATAATTTTGACAAAGAATATCAATCGGAGCAAAAGCATAATCATCACTCCAACCATCTTCACATAAAATACAACCTAAATTTAATTCTTGACCTTTGATATTGACTTTTACAGGAGAAAGAATATCATTTAAATTGAGTTTTAGTTCAGTTGCTAAGCTTTGTAAGCTGAAGAAATAACGACTATCATCAAATTCACGATAATTTGGAAATAGAGTTTTGATGACAAATGGATATGGAGATTTTTCAGGTTTGATTAATTTGCCATTATAAGCTGTATATAAAGCATTGTATTTACGAACGCGACCATCAGTATTTTTCTTATCCCAGTCAACAGCAATATTACCAAAAATGATACAAATATCTTGAGAAGCTGCGATAATATCTTCGCCATAGCTTAAACAATCTTTTAAAAATGCTGTTTGTTCCCAAGTATCACCTAAGAGATAACCTGGAATACACATTTCAGGGAAAATTATAATATCTGTATTATTTTGTTTAGCTTCATCAATAGCTTGAAGCATACGCTCTACATTTAGGTCAGGATGACTTGGTTCAACATCAATTTGGCTGAAACAGATTTTTACCATAAAACAACCGCCTTTATTATTAATTAATTATGTTACTACAATAGCACGAATTGTATTGATTTACAAGTAAATGAGCAGATAAATAGAGATATATATAAATAAAAAGCTTGCAATTTAAATTCTTTCTGTGATATAATGTTAGCACTGTGTTTTTTAAAAGTACGACATGATTTTTATTAGATATAATAAATATGTAGTCGTCAAGACAATAGGGCAAGAACAACCCGAATTTAAGCTTGTGGAGATAGTAGGTAACGAATTTGATGAAGCAAGAAGTCAACTATTATAATATGTAAATTATTTCTATTATTATAGAAGGCAGTTCATGACTTAGTAATTATTTTCTATCTTCCATTCCTTAAGGAGGTGTGCTAAATGGCAAATGTTTGCGAAATCTGCGCTAAAGGTGAAAGAGCAGGAATGAATGTAAGCCATTCTCATTTAAAAACTAAACGCACTTGGAAACCAAACATTCAGCGTGTACGTGCTGTAGTTGACGGTGAAGTTAAACGTGTTAATGTTTGCACTAGCTGCATGCGTTCTGGTAAAATCCAGCGTGCTTAATGGTCTTAACGGACATTATAAAAAATAAGCTGCTTAGTATTAAGCAGCTTATTTTTTATTGCTAGGATAAATCAAATATCATGATTAAATTTTAAGGAAAAATAATAGGAGAAAAAAATGGCATTTTCTGAAAAAATTATTGAAACTAGACAAAAAGCTTTAGCTTTATGTAAAGAATATTTTGCTCGTCCTGATGAAATAGCAGAATTTAATACTTTAAAAATTCTTGATGCTATGAGAAAAGTAAAAGTGTCTGAAGCGCATTTTAATACAACATCTGGATATGCTTATGATGATATTGGTAGAAATAAAATTGAAGAATTATATGCAGAAGTCTTCAAAGCAGAAGCGGCTTTAGTGCGTACACAATTTGTATCTGGTACACATGCTTTAGCTACTGTTTTATTTGGTATATTGCGCCCTGGTGATCAGTTGATATATATTACAGGAACACCATATGATACTATGCAAACAGTAATTGGTTATGCAACAGATAGCCCAGGTTCATTAAAAGAATTTGGTATTTTATATGATGAAGTGCCATTAAAAGATGGTCGTGTTGATTTTGATGTAGCTAAAGAAAAAATTACTACGAAAACCAAAATGGTAGTTATTCAGCGTTCTTGTGGCTATATGATGCGTCCAAGTTTAAGCGTAGATGAAATTGGCGAAATTTGTAAATTTGTCAAAGAAATCAATCCTAATTGTATTTGTTATGTAGATAATTGCTATGGTGAATTTACAGATACAAAAGAACCTATTGAAGTAGGCGCTGATATTATTGCTGGTTCTTTAATTAAAAATCCAGGTGGCGGTATTGCTCCAACAGGTGGATATATTGTAGGTAGAAAAGATTTAGTAGAACTTGCTTCTTATCGCATGACTTCTCCTGGTATGGGAGCAGAACTTGGTGCTTCTCTTGCAAATAATCGCTTGTTATTCCAAGGATTATTCTTAGCACCACATGTTGTCGCTCAAGCTGTAAAATCTGCGATTTTTGCTGCTGCATTTTTTGATTTATTAGGATTTAAGACGTTACCTGCACCAGATACAAAAAGAAATGATATTATTCAAGCTATTGAAATGGGTAGCAAAGAAAAATTAGTTGCTTTTTGTCAAGGTATTCAAAAATATTCTCCAGTTGATTCTTATGCAGCTCCAGAACCATGGGATATGCCAGGCTATGAAGATCAAGTTATCATGGCAGCTGGTACTTTTGTACAAGGAGCTTCTATTGAACTTAGTGCAGATGGTCCTATTCGTGAACCATATAATGTATATCTTCAAGGTGCATTGACTTTTGAGCATTCTTTAGTTGCTATTATGGGTGCAGGTCAAGCAGTAGAAGATTTAAATAAATAATTTTAGTAATAAAGTAAAATAAATACAAAAAAAGACACGTTATTTCGTGTCTTTTTTTGTGTGTATATATTATATTGGAGAGCTAAGGAAAAGCTTGTATTTAATATAACATAAATGATAATGATTTTCAATACCTAAAATAAATTAAATCATAAAATTTTTTGTTGGTTAAATATTTGTGTATAACAAAAAAAAGACACGTTGTTTCGTGCCTTTTTTTGCTTGTATATATATCATAATTGGAGAGTCAAGGAAAAGCTTATATATAATATAACATAAATGATAATCAATTTCAATATATAAATAAAAATAAATTTTTTTTAGAATAGCTTTATATAATTAGATAAGTTAAAATAAATAATAGAGAGATTGATAAACGGAATAATAAAAAAGTAAATTTTAATAAAAGAAATATTTTTTAGTAGAAAAATAATCTTATTTATAGTATTATTTTTGAATTGTTAAGAATATGTGAAAATGGTACAAATAATAATTTAAATATGTTAAAATACATCTTGCTGAGATTTACATAACTTTGAAATTTTATAGGAGGAGAAAGATGAGACATATTTCAGAATTAGCAAACACACATATTTGGCGTTACTTGAAAATCTTAATTGGATCGTTAATTGCAGGTTTAGGTTATAGTACGTTTATTATTCCTGCTAAGTTGCTTGCTAGTGGACTCAGTGGTATTGCTGTTATTGTTTACTATATGATTGATTTACCGATTGGTTTACAATTAATAGTATATAATATCCCAATTGTATATTTAGCATATAGAGTTTTTGGTAAATTATATGCGATTGATACGATTATTGGAACAGTAATGTTATCCGTAGCTATTGATGCTACAAGTTTTATCGGAAACTATCATCTGGTAGAAGACCCTATACTTAATTCTGTTTTTGGTGGTGTACTTGTAGGTATAGGTTGTGGTATTGTATTTAGAGCCAACTCTAATGGTGGTGGCTTTGATGTATTGGGTGCTGTTATCAAAAAATATTATTCCCTTGATTTAGGAACAGTAGTATTTGGTTTTAACTTGATTATTATTTTAGTAGGTATAGTATTGTTCAATGTTTCTATTGGTTTATATACTTTAATTAATATGTATATTGTTGGTGAAATCACTAATAAAGTAGTAGCTGGTTTCAATCGCAAAAAATTAGTAATAATCATATCACCATTTTCAGAAATTATTGGTTGGACTATTATTCAACATATTGGACGTGGCGTTACATTTTTAAATGGGGAAGGCGCATATAGTCATAAAAATCAAAAGGTAATTTTTGCAGTGGTGAATTTGACACAGGTAAGCAAGGTAAAACTCATAGTGAATGCTATAGACCCGACAGCTTTTATGATTATTACAGATACGTCAGAAGTTGCTGGACGAGGTTTTACTATAAAGATGCCGGAAAAACATTCGAGCAAGGATTTAACTGAATAAAAAGGTTTATAGGTTTGCCTTTATTAACCTAAATATATATTAGAAGAGGGATAGATATTAGGTGTCCGAAAAATTAAAACTATATGGATTTAATAATTTGACAAAGTCTTTAAGCTTTAATATTTACGATGTTTGCTATGCCAAAACACCAAGGGAACAGCGTGATTATATAAAATATATAGATGAACAATATAATTCAGAGCGTTTGACAAAGATTTTAACAAATGTAGCAGAAATGATAGGAGCTAGAGTGCTTAATGTTTCTAGTCAAGATTATGATCCGCAAGGAGCCAGTGTAACTATTCTCTTGGCAGATGAAAATATGCGTTTGGCAAAAAATGATGAAGTGGAAGATTGTGTGAGTAGTAAGACTGTTTTAGGTCATTTGGATAAAAGTCATATCACTGTGCATACGTATCCAGAATATCATCCAGAAACGAGTATTGCTACATTTAGAGTAGATATAGATGTTTCTACTTGTGGAGAGATTACTCCGCTTAGTACACTTGATTATTTAATTGGAAATTTTGATTCTGATATCATAACGATGGATTATCGTGTACGAGGTTTTACTCGTGATGTCAGTGGTAGAAAGTTATTTATGGACCATAAAATAACATCTATTCAAGATTATATTATGCCAGATACTTTATTGAATTATGATGCAATGGATATAAATGTGTATCAGGCTAATTTATTTCATACAAGAATGTTGATTAAAGAACCAGAATTAAGTAATTACTTATTTAATACTGATATTTATGAAATACCACCAAAAACTAGATTGGAAATAAGCAATCGTTTGCGTCGTGAGATGTTAGAGATTTTTAGTGGTACAAATGTTTTTTGATAAATCTTAAATGATTGATTAAAGAAGGTTGGTGAAATTATTGGATAGACAAGCACAAAAGAAAATGCCTGTTTTGGAAGCTTTAGAAAGATTTAAAAAAATGCGTGTAGTACCTTTTGATGTTCCAGGACATAAAAGAGGTAGAGGAAATAAAGCTTTATTAAATTTTTTAGGCGAAAAATGTTTATCTGTAGATGTAAATTCAATGAAACCATTAGACAATTTATGTCACCCAGTTTCTGTAATCAAAGAAGCTGAGGAATTAGCAGCAGATGCTTTTGGAGCAGAGCATGCCTTTTTTATGGTAGGTGGAACTACGTCAGCTGTACAAACGATGATTTTAACAGCTTGTAAGCGTGGCGATAAGATTATTTTACCGCGAAATGTCCACCGCAGTGCTATAAATGCGATGATTTTGTGTGGAGCTATTCCAATATATATTAATCCGCAGATGGATAAACAACTTGGTATATCGCTCGGTATGTCAGTTGAGGAAGTAAAAAAAGCTATAAGAGAAAATCCAGATGCTAAAGCAGTTTTAGTAAATAATCCAACATATTATGGTATTTGTTCTAATTTAAAAGAAATTATAAAAGTAGCCCATGAACATAATATGTTAGTTTTGGCTGATGAAGCACATGGAACACATTTTTATTTTAATAAACGATTACCTATAGCAGCTATTCATGCGGGAGCTGATATGGCAGCAGTAAGTATGCATAAATCAGGTGGCTCACTTACACAAAGTTCATTTTTGCTCACTGGTAAAAATGTAAAAGCAGGTTATGTTCATCAGATTATAAATTTAACACAAACTACAAGTGGTTCATATTTATTGATGTCTAGCCTTGATATTTCTCGTTCTAATTTAGCCGTACATGGCAGCGAAATCTTTGATTTTGTTATAGATTTAGTAGATTATGCACGACAAGAAATCAATAATATCGGTGATTATTATGCTTATGCAGATGAAAAGATAAATGGCGATAGTGTTTTTGATTTTGATACTACTAAATTAGCTATTTATACATTACCTGTAGGTCTTGCTGGTATTGAAGTATATGATTTATTGCGTGATGAATACGATATTCAAGCAGAATTTGGAGATATCGGCAATTTACTTGCTTATGTATCTGTTGGCGATAGAGCAAAAGATATTGAACGCTTAGTAAGTGCGTTAGCAGAAATTCGCAGAAATTATAAAAAAGACCATAAAGGCATGTTAGAAGCTGAATATATCAGCCCTAAAGTAATGTGTGGACCACAAGATGCCTTTTATAGTGAAAAAGTATCTTTACCATTAGATGAAAGCTGTGGTAAAGTATGCAGTGAATTTGTAATGTGTTATCCTCCTGGAATACCGATTTTGGCACCAGGGGAATTAATTACACCAGAAATTTTGGAATATATTCACTATGCTAAAGATAAAGGCTGTTCCATGACAGGCCCTGAAGATATGGAAATAAAACGTTTAAATGTAATTAAGGAGTGATAGATAAATGGATTTATGGTTCAGTGAATTACATACACCGTATGTAAAGTTTTCTATTCAGATTGATAAACAACTTCATTCTGAACAGACTGAGTTTCAGCGTATAGATATTTTTGAGTCTAAAGAATTTGGTCGCATGATGGTATTAGATGGCTATGTAATGCTAACTGAAAAAGATGAATTCATTTATCATGAAATGATAGTGCATGTACCTATGGCAGTACATCCTAATCCAAAGAGAGTACTTATCATTGGTGGTGGCGATGGTGGTACAGCTCGTGAATTATTGCGTTATAAAAATGTAGAGTCAGTGGATTTAGTAGAAATTGATGAGCGTGTTGTGGATATTTCCCGCAAATATTTACCACAGACAGCTTGTAGTTTTGATGATGAACGTTTGCATTGTTATTTTGAAGATGGTTTGAAATTCATTCGCCATTGTAATAATGAATATGATTTAATCATCGTTGATTCTACAGACCCATTTGGCCCTGGGGAAGGTTTATTCACTAAGGAATTTTATGGAAATTGCTATAAAGCATTAAAAGAAGATGGCATTATGGTAAATCAGCATGAAAGTCCATTTTATGATGAAGATGCTTTTGCTATGCAACGCGCACATCAACGTATTGTAAAATCTTTCCCTATAAGTAGAGTATATCAAGCGCATATCCCTACTTATCCATCAGGTCATTGGTTATTTGGCTTTGCGTCCAAAAAGTATCACCCAGTTTTAGATTTTGATGCTAAAAGATGGAATGCTTTAGGGTTGAAAACTCGCTATTATAATGCGAACTTACACAATGCATCATTTGCATTACCAAATTATGTGGAGGAATTAATGGAAGATGTTGAAGAAAAACATTGAGACATTTTTAGGTTGTGATAGAGAATATGATGAAGCGAAAATAGTTTTATTTGGCGCACCGTTTGACTCTACAACTTCATATAGACCAGGGACTCGTTTTGCTAGTCGTACTATGAGAGCAGAATCATATGGTCTTGAAACTTTTAGCCCATATCTTGATTTAGATTTAGAAGATGCCTATGTTTTTGATGGCGGAGATTTAGAACTTCCTTTTGGCAGTGTGGAAAATGCACTAAAAGATATTGAAGATTTTACTCGTCAGATTGTAAATGATGATAAAATTCCACTTATGATTGGTGGTGAACATCTAGTTACTTTAGGCAGTGTACGTGCTGTAGCCGAAAAATATGATGATTTGCATATTATTCATTTTGATGCACATGCTGACCTTCGTGATGATTATTTAGGAGCTAAATTATCTCATGCTACAGTGCTTCATCGTGTATGGGATATCGTTGGCGATAATAAAATTTATCAATTTGGTATCAGAAGTGGTGAACGTGCTGAATTTGCTTGGAGCAAAGAGCATGTACAGACTAGACGTTTTGATTTTGTAGGTTTGGAAGATGTTGTAGAAAAATTAAAAGGAAAACCTGTTTACTTTACAGTGGATTTAGATGTATTAGATGCAGCTGTATTCCCTGGAACTGGTACACCAGAAGCAGGTGGAGTATCTTTTGATGAACTTCGTCGTGCAATGAATTTAGTAGCTAATAAATGCAATGTAGTAGGCTGTGATATGGTAGAATTATCTCCACCATATGACCAAAGTGGTATCTCTACAGCTACTGCTTTAAAATTACTACGTGAATATTTATTAGCTTTAGATTATAATATAAATAATAAATAAATTTTTATAAAAGGGGGAATTTGCCAAATGGGTAAAGCTCTAATTATTGGTTGTGGTGGTGTAGCAAGTGTTACTATCCATAAATGTTGTCAAAATAGTGATGTATTCGAAGAAATCTGTATTGCTAGCCGTACAAAAAGCAAATGCGATGCTTTAAAAGAAAAATTAAGCGGTGGCAAAACAAAAATTACTACAGCTCAAGTAGATGCTGATGATGTAAATCAACTTATTAACTTAATCAATGAATTCAAACCAGATGTAGTAATCAATTTAGCTCTTCCATATCAAGATTTAACAATCATGGACGCTTGTCTTGCTACTAAAGTTCATTATGTGGATACTGCAAATTATGAACCATTAGATACTGCTAAATTTGAATATAAATGGCAGTGGGCTTATCGTGAACGCTTTGAAAA
Organism: Megamonas sp. Calf98-2; assembly: GCF_900110235.1. Taxonomy (NCBI): domain Bacteria; kingdom Bacillati; phylum Bacillota; class Negativicutes; order Selenomonadales; family Selenomonadaceae; genus Megamonas; species Megamonas sp. Calf98-2. The sequence goes on from NZ_FOCY01000004.1 coordinate 20,528, forward strand.
AGCTGGAATTACTGCACTTTTAGGTAGTGGTTTTGACCCAGGTGTAACAGGCGTATTCTCTGCTTATGCAATGAAACATCATTTTGATGAAATTAACTATATTGATATCTTGGATTGTAATGCAGGTGATCATGGTTATCCATTTGCTACAAACTTCAATCCTGAAATCAATATCCGTGAAGTTTCTGCTAATGGTAGCTACTGGGAAGATGGTAAATGGGTAGAAACTAAACCTATGGAAATAAAACGCGTGTACAATTTCCCAGAAATTGGCGAAAAAGACATGTATTTACTTCACCATGAAGAACTTGAATCTTTGGGCTTAAATATCAAAGGTATCAAACGTATTCGTTTCTTCATGACTTTTGGTCAGTCTTATTTAACTCATTTAAAATGTTTAGAAAATGTAGGCATGACTTCTATCGAACCTATCGAATTTGAAGGTCATAAAATCGTGCCACTTCAATTCTTAAAAGCTGTACTTCCAGATCCAGCTAGCCTTGGCCCTCGCACAGTAGGCAAAACAAATATCGGCTGTATTTTCCAAGGTAAAAAAGATGGCAAAGATAAAATATATTATTTATACAATGTTTGCGACCATCAAGAATGCTATAAAGAAGTTGGTTCTCAAGCAATCTCTTATACAACTGGCGTTCCAGCAATGATTGGTGCAATGCTCATCATGAACGGCACATGGAAAAAACCAGGTGTATATAATATTGAAGAATTTGATCCAGATCCATTTATGGACGCTCTTAATAAATGGGGTCTTCCATGGAAAGAAAGCTTCAATCCTGATTTAGTAGAATAAAATATATTTTTAATAAAAATAAGACAGTATGCCGTTGGTGTACTGTCTTATTTAAATAAATTGAGATTTTGATTTAGAATATTATAATATTTAATTAAAAATAATTTTAAGGAAGTGATTTAGTGAAATTAGAAGAAAAGTTACAAAATGTAGCAACTCCTAGTTATGTCATGGACGAGAAAAAACTTCGTGAAAATCTTGAAGTTTTAAAAATGGTACAAGATAGAACAGGTTGTCATATTTTACTTGCACAAAAAGCTTTTTCCATGTTTTATTTTTATCCCATGATTGGCAAATATCTAAAAGGTGCTACAGCAAGTGGTATTTTTGAAGCTAAATTAGCTCATGAATTTATGAAGGATAAGGAAAATCATATATTTTCTCCAGCATATAAAGAAAAAGATTTTGCTGAAATCGTGGAGATTTGCGACCATATAATTTTTAATTCTTTTAATCAATGGGAAAAATATAAAGATATAGCTTTAGCTAAAGGCAAGGAGTGTGGTATTCGCATTAATCCAGAATGTTCTACACAAGAAGGACATGATATTTATGACCCATGTGCTAAAGGTTCTCGCTTAGGTGTTACACTTGATAATTTTGAACCAGAAAAATTAGAAGGATTGAAAGGGCTTCATTTCCATACGCTTTGTGAACAAAACTCTGATGATTTAAAAACTACATTAGATGCTATTGAAGCAAAATTTGGCAAATATCTATATGATTTAAAATGGCTCAATTTTGGTGGTGGTCATCATATTACTCGCGAAGATTATGATATTGAACTTTTGATAAATTGCATCAATCATATGAAGGAAAAATATGATTTAGAAATTTATTTAGAACCTGGTGAAGCTGTGGCATTAAATGCTGGTTATTTAGTCAGTGAAGTCTTAGAGCTTATTCACAATGACATAGATATTGCAATTTTAGATACTTCTGCTGCTTGTCATATGCCTGATGTATTGGAAATGCCATATAGACCAAATGTAATTAATTCAGGAAAACCAAATGAAAAAGCATATACTTACCGTTTTGGTGGCCCTACTTGTCTTGCAGGTGATATCATAGGGGAATATTCTTTTGATAAACCTTTAAAAGTTGGCGATAAAATTATCTTCTGCGATATGGCTATTTATTCCATGGTAAAAAATAATACTTTCAATGGTATGCCACTTCCAGATATTGCCGTTTTACATGAAGATGATACTATTGAAGTAGTAAAATCTTTTGGCTATGAAGATTTTAAAATGAGATTGTCCTAAATTATTAATCATAAATTTAGTTATATCTTATGATATTTAATGAAATAAAGATTATTTAAGTTGATTTATTTGGCTTAAATAATCTTTATTTTTGTTTGATTTATAGTTTAATATGGCAGTTAATTTGGCAACAATATTTTATAAACATGGCTTTTGCGGTATAATATCTTTATATTATTTGAATAAGGGAGGGTTATTATGTCGAAAAAAACACAGGCTACATTGGTTTTAGTCATCATGTTTTTGGGATTTATTGCTACATATAAATTAGATTCTTTTTGGGGCTTGTTGCTAAATCATGGATTTTTGGCTGCCTTAATCGGTGGTCTAGCGGATTGGTTTGCAGTTACAGCTCTATTTAGAAAACCACTGGGCTTTATCTCTTATCGTACGGAGATATTACCTCGTAATCGTGAACGTATCATGGACGAGATAGTAAAATTTATCGGTAGAGATTTATTAAATCCAGAATACATCATTAATAATATTAAAAATTATAATATGGCAATGATGGTAGTAGAGTATGCTCAAAGAGGTGGCAAAGAAAAAGCCAAAGTAGCATTAAAAGAATTAGTCATGCAGGTAATTAATTCACTTGATACGAAAAAAGTAGGTTATTCATTGGCAAGCGCCTTGAAGAGTCGTCGTAAGAATTTTAATATAGCAAGGATTATCATTCAATTTTTACTAGATTTTATTAAGACACCAGCAGGGGATAAATGCATAGACTATATCATAAAAATGGTTAGAGCTACAGTGCCTGAATTGTTGGCAAAGGATTTCATGCATAAATTAATTGACGATAATGTAAGCATTATCAAAGAAAAATATATAAAAGATAGTCAAAAACGTAGTTTTATGTTTGAAATGATGGATTTATCTAGTGAAAATTTGACGCAAAAGTTAAATAAAAAATTAGATGAATATACTAATTTATTACTGGATTATGATAGTAAAGAACGTGAGCATTTAAAAACTTTATTTGCAGAAAAAATAGAAATTCTAGGCAGTAGAAATGGCTATAAGCAAAAAGTTGCTCAATTAGAACATTACTTTTTCGTTAAGAAATTTGATTTTAGCGATAATTTAGTGTCTTTAATTGATAATTTCTGTCAAAATAGCGAAAATAGAGAACAATTATGGAAGCAGATTGAAGATTATCTAGATAATCTTATTGCTAAATTAGCTGTAGATGATGAAATGCAGGCTAAATTAAATAAGTTTTTCATTAATACAATAACGAAGATAATTCAAAATAATTCACAATGGGGCTTAGATTATATTAAAGATGAATTGATGAAGTATTCACAGCAAGAATTTGTCGATTTAGTAGAAAAACGTGTTGGTGATGACCTTCAAATGATACGTATAAACGGTTCTGTAGTTGGTGCTATTGCTGGTATGGGATTATATGTAATATCCTTTGTTGTGGAAAGGATGTGCGGATAATGGATAGATTTAATAGAGCAGATAAAACATTATGTGTATTATTTATTTGTTTTTTAGTAATTTTAGCTTTAAGAACTTTATATCCACAATATATTATTTTCGAATTGTTATTATTTTGCAGTGAAGCGAGTTTAGTTGGTGGGATTGCGGACTGGTTTGCAGTTACAGCTTTATTTAAAAAGCCACTAGGATTTCCTTTTCATACAGCTATATTGCCAAGACGTAGAGATGCCTTTATAAATTCTTGCGTGAGAATGTTGCAGACAGAATTTTTATCTAAACGTAAAATTTATAGACGTATATGTAATGCTGATTTATTATCATGGGGTTTAAATTGGGTTAAAAATCCTGATAATAAGAAATATATATTAAATGAAGTTATGCAGTTTTTGGTGAAAAAAATCACTGAAATAGATACTGCTAAAGTAGCACAAAAAAATAGTGAGAAGATAGCTCAGATTATTTTAAAAGAGTCTATGGGCGAATTATCTCATAATTTAATGGGTGTATTACTTAAAAGTGAAAATAGTCAGCTTGCTGTAGATAAAGGTATAAATTTCTTGAAAGGATATTTTTCAGGAAGAGAAGGAAAGGCAAGAATAGATGCTTTTCTTGAAAATTATCAAAAGCAATATGAAAGCGGTCTAGGCGGTCTGATGTTATCTTTGGCTTTAGCGACAAATACTTTAGATCCAGATGAATTGTCTTTAATAATTCATGAACGTATTTTAGATTTATTAGATGATGTCAGCGATAAAGATGGCGAATTATATGCAAATCTTATAAATTTATATGAAGAAGCTTTGATGAATATTCGCGATGACGAAAATTGGGTTGATAGCTTGAATACTTTGCGTGATAGTTTTGTGGAAATGGGCATTGTGGAAAAAATTCTACAAAATTCTTTGCGTAATTTTTGTGAATATCTATTAGCTAATAATAATAGAGAAAATAAGCTTTATCAGACAATAGAACAGATTTTAAGTGAAGAAATAGATAGATGTATCGAAAAATTAAATACAAATAATGAATTTAAATCAAAAATAAATCGTTTTGTATTAGATGTTGTTCATCGTAGTGCTTTAAAAGGTGAAGATGTAATCTTAGAATTAGCACGTAAATTTTTAGAAGGATTAACAGATAAGCAATTAAATGAGTTAGTGTACGATAAAGTCGAAACAGATATGATATGGATACGTTTAAACGGCTCTATCGTTGGCGGTATCATAGGCTTTTTTGCTTTTTGGTTATTGCAATTAGTGAACAATTAGGAGGAATTAATTTTGCAACAGGCAGAAATTCCCAAGAGTATTAATAATTGGCTATTGATGTTAAGTCCTTATCAAGTTTTAGTTTTTTCTTTTTTAGGCTTAATATTAGTAGGTGCATTTTTATTGATGTTACCTATAGCATCTAATGATGGTAGCAGTCTATCATTTATAGATGCTTTATTTACTGCAACATCAGCTGTATGTGTTACTGGTTTAATTGTGGTGGATACTGGTCAATATTTTTCTATATTTGGGCAATTAGTAATTATTATGTTGATTCAAATTGGCGGTTTTGGTGTAATGACAATGACGACAGTATTTGCCTTGATTTTGGGAAAGCGTATTCAGCTTAGAAGTAGGTTAATAGCTCAAGAATCATTGAACAGGTTGACTGTTGGGGGCGTTGTAAAATTAATTAAATTATTGGTAAAGACCACTTTATGTATTGAATTTATAGGTGGCGTACTACTATCTTTTCGTCTATATCCTGATTATGGATTACATGGGATATATATGGCGTTTTGGCATTCTATATCAGCATTTTGTAATGCTGGTTTTGATATTTTTGGCGGTACTAATATTTTTAAATATAATACTGACCCTTTATTTTGTTTAGTCATCGCTTTTTTGATTATATTAGGCGGTATTGGTTATGGTGTAACGGTAGAACTTTACCAAAAACATAATTGGAAGATGTTTTCTTTGCATGCTAAAGTTGCTTTATTGACGACTTTGATTTTATTGGTAATTGGTACAATAGTATTATTCTTTTTAGAATATAATAATGAAAATACGATTGGTAATTGGGATTGGTGGCATAAGTTAATAGGGACTTTCTTTTTATCTACAACTTCACGTACAGCAGGATATACTTTGATGGATACAGGAGCATTACATGAAGCTTCATTATTTTTTATCATCATCTTGATGTTCTTAGGAGCATCTCCTGGTTCTACTGGTGGCGGGATAAAAACTACAACTTTTGCGATAATTTTTGCGACAGTTACCTCTATAATTCGTGGCAATGAAGAAGTTACATTGTTTAAAAGACGTATTGAACATGATTTGATTGTAAAATCTTTGGCTATTTTTTATATAGCAGCAGCTTTAGTAGTTTTAGGAACAATGTTTTTATGTTTAACAGAAGATTTTCCATTTATAAAAATATTATTTGAAGTTACATCGGCATTGGCCACTGTAGGTTTATCCACAGGGATTACTTCTAGTTTGACTGTTTATGGTAAGTCCATATTGGTTTTAATAATGTTTATTGGTCGTCTAGGCGTACTTACATTTTTGATGGCTATTGCTATGCGCAATCGAAAAACAGCTAAAATCGGATATCCTTCAGAGCGTATTGGGGTAGGTTGATTAATAAGTTTTAGGTTTAGATAAAATGATGAAATATATTAGAAAATTAAATCCATACCAGATTGTTTTATGTAGTTATGGGATAATAATATTGACTGGTACTATGTTGTTGATGTTGCCGATTACAGTGGTAGATATCGAGCCTTTGAGTTTTGTTGATGCATTATTTATGTCAGCGTCAGCAGTATGTGTATCGGGTGTTTCTATATTTAGTTTAGGTGATAATTTTTCTGTATTTGGGCAAATAATAATTATTATTTTGGTGCAAATTGGAGCTTTAGGAATTATGACTATCACTACTATTTTGGCAGTGGTGATGGGTAAACGCATTCAACTTCGAGATAGATTATTAATTCAAGAGTCATTGCAAAGATGGTCAGTGGCTGGAGTAGTGCGACTTGTAATCAGTATTGTGAAAATGACTGTTGCTTTTGAATTTATTGGTGGAGTTATTTTAACAATTATTTTCTGTCAAGATTATAGTGTAGGCACAGCTATTTATTTTGGTTTTTGGCATTCTGTATCGGCTTTTTGTAATGCAGGTTTTGATATTTTAGGTGGAAGTAATTTTGCAGATTATATTTTTCACCCATTTTTTAATCTAATATTATTGATAGAAGTTGTTTGTGGCGGATTGGGTTTTGCTGTTTTACTAGATATCTATCAAAAACGCAAATGGCAAAAATTGAGTATTAATAGTAAGCTTGTACTTGTTACTACTGGTTTTTTAATTCTTATCGGCAGTGTACTTATTTTTATTTTAGAATATGGAAATAAAAATACTTTAGGCGATTTAGGTTTATTTGATAAAGTGATGGTAAGTACATTCATGGCTTCGATGGCTAGAACATCAGGATTTTCAATGCTCGATATAGGCTCATTGACAGAACCTAGTTTATTGTTGATTATGTTTTTGATGTTTATTGGCGGTTCGCCAGCTTCAACAGGTGGCGGTATTAAAACTACTACTATAGCTGTTATCTTTGCAGCTATTTGGTCACTCATTCGTGGTCGTGAAGATGTTGTTATCTTTGAGCGTACTGTACCACCGATTGTCATTTTCCGTGCGATGAGTATTTTCTTTGTCAGTGCGATTGTCGTATTTTTGATGTCAATGTTTTTATGTTTGACAGAAGATATTGCTTTGTCTAAAATCTTATTTGAGTCTGTATCTATGTTCGCTACTGTAGGTCTGCCTACAGGTACGATAAATGAAATGGACGCTTCTAGTAGAATTGTAATTATTTTTGTAATGTTGATGGGACGAATTGGTATTATTTCTTTTGCGATGGCACTTGTTATTCGCAAGAAGAAAAATAAAATTCGCTATCCTGAAGATAAATTTATTATTGGTTAAGGAGAATTTTTGCATGGGTCTTAGTGTTAAAATACCAGGTTCTTGTGGCGAGTTAGTACAAGGCATGATTGATGATATACCTTTTTTAGTTACTTGTCCTATTTCAATGTATACCAAGGCGAGTATAACAAAATATTTTTCTTATTTACCATATAAAGCTCGTTTGGCACGCAATAAAACGCTTGATTATCTGGGCACTAAATCTTATGCAAAATTTTGTTTGACTACAGAATTATTGACAGGAAAGGGCATGGCTTCAAGTAGTGCAGATATTGCAAGTATTTGTCAGCTGACAGCTCTTTCTTGTAAACGGATATTATCGCAAGATGAAATATCAAAGATTGCAACAAGCATTGAGCCAACTGATGGTATTTTTTGTAAAGGCATTGTCAGATATAATCATTTGAATGGTCAAGTTTTAGAACATTTAGGTTTAGCGCCAAAGATTAAGATATTGATGTTTGATTGTGGTGGCAAGGTCGATACTTTATCTTTTAATCGTCGCAAGGATTTAAAACGATTGTATCAAGAAAATGAAAATACAATTAAAGAAGCTTTAGATTATTTGCGTTTAGGCTTTAAAGAGAAAAATAATAAATATATCGGCAAAGCTTGTGTTATGAGTGCATATGCAAATCAAAAAATATTATATAAAAAGCAATTAGAAGATATCATGATAATATCCGAAGATTATCAGGCAATAGGTGTAAATGTTGCTCACAGTGGCACTGTCATTGGTGTATTATTTGATGATAATTGTGAGGAAAGTTTAATTGAAGAATGTAAACAGAAAATATTAAGTGAATGTTTTGATTTACATTATTTAAATTTAGTAAAAATGATTTCTGGTGGAATTATCATAGAAAGAGAGTAAATTATGCAAAAGTTTGAGCATGGCGGAGATTTAAAAAAAATAATGGCACAAGAAAATTTAGATAAAATTATAGATTTCAGTGCTAATATAAATCCATATGGATTATCTAAAAATATAAAAAAAGCGATTGTTGACCATATTGATGATATAATTCATTATCCAGAGCCAGATGCAAGAGAGCTTTGTGGTAAAATCGCCGAAAATTATGGTATCAGTGCAGATAAAATTATCGTAGGTAATGGCGCAGTAGAATTATTATATATACTTTGCCATATATTAAAGCCAAAAAATGCGTTGATTGTATCTCCAGGTTTTAGTGAATATGAAAGAGCAGCTAAAGCTTCTGGAGCGAATATAAATTATGTGATGTTATCTGAAAAACAGGAATTTAATTCTCCTATGCGAGATTTAATCGTGAATATAAAAGGCAACGATATTTTATTTATCGGCAATCCTAATAATCCAACAGGTACATTATTTACTGTAGAAGATATGGAGCTTTTGATTGAACATGCTGAAAATAATGGCTGTTTTGTAGTTGTTGATGAGTCTTTTATGGATTTTATCAAAACAAGTGAAGCTTTTTCCGTGCTTCCTTTAGTGGAAAAATATCATAATTTATTTGTATTGCATTCTTTGACTAAATTTTATGCATTACCAGGACTTCGCTTAGGTTTTGCAGCTACAGACCATGAAGTTTTAGACCCACTTTATCAGGCGAAAGACCCATGGAATGTGAATGCTTTAGCACAGATTGCAGGTATGGTAGCTTTAGAGGATAAAGTATATCAGCGTCGCAGTAGAACATATACAAGAACAGAGATAAATTATCTTTATGAAGAACTAGAAACTTTTGATAAATTGAAAGTATATGAGCCAACTGTTAATTTTATTTTAGTGAATATAGAAAAAACAAAGATGATAGCTAATGAGTTAAAAGCAAAATTATTAGAATATGGTATAGCTATTCGCAATTGTGAAAACTATCCAGGATTAAATGAGTATTTCGTGCGTTTTGCGGTGCGAACTCGTGAAGAAAATGATGAATTAATTGATGCTTTAACAGAGATTTTAGCTTAAAAAAAGTGTCTACTAAATTATATTTTGCTGTGAAGATAAAATATAATAAGTAGACACTTTCTTTATTTTGTAGCATAAAGCGAATTTGCCTGGCGTGTTTTGATATTTAAATGTTGATAGAGATATTGATAAGCACTATGGACTTCTTGTGGTATATCTACATGGGCGATAAAATCTTTACCTTGAGGGCCATAACCATTGATATTATCTGTAAGACGAGGAATTTCTCCCATGAGTAGCTCAATATATTTATCAATATTCCACATTTGCCAGATATTATTTTGTTCTAAACATAATTTATCATTTTGAACAGTGAAATGAACTTTATATGTGGCATAATTGATTAAAGTAGTATCACAAGGACAATATTTTCGAAAACCTGCGTCCATGCGATTTTGCATAGTAGCATCTTGCATAAAAATGATGGATTTTGGCTTTAAATCTAGATTTTTTAAAAGTTCTAGAACATTAGTGATATTATTACCGCAGTTAGTGGATTTAGTTTCTAGTAAACAATCTGTGATATTGTATTTATTTTTCAGATAAAGGGCAAAAATTTCTGCTTCAGATTTACTAGAGATATCTATATCGGCTAGAGATAATTGCATTTTTTGACGGAGTGCTTCTGTAGTATGACCAGCACCGCCGACTAAAAGATAATTTTTAGCTATATTTTGTTGATGAGCTTTAGCAAATACACCAGCACCTTCAGGAATAGAACCACCGAATAAAATCAACAAATCGGCTTGATTTATTTTGTATTTTGCTTGCAATTCATCGGGTGATAGTGCCGTTAAATCTCTTTTAGCTAAAAAATCAATGAGAATATTTAAATTTTGGGCGATAAGTGTATTCATAAAATAACATTCCTTTAATAAGTAATATCTTCGTCAGGTTGTTGACCGTCGTGAGCTTGCCAAACACATTCTGTCATTTTGAAATCAGTAAATGTAGCTTTAAATGAAGAATTTTCTGGGCTACAAGCATAAATGCCAAATTGGATATCACCAGAAGCTTCCCAAAGATGACATATGCGCATTTGATTATAATTTATGCCATCAAGAGAATATTCTATGCGAAAATCATCTTTTCGGCGACTTAATCTATACCAAATGGATTTTATAGAACTATCAATAACAGTTGTCGCCCAATCAGAATATCCTTTATTAGTAACAACACTACCCAAATGTTGAATATCTTCATTTTCATATTCAACAGAAGCTTTGAGCCAGTTTTCACTATCTAAATATAAGACGATACCGCATTGGTCAAATCGAACTTTGCTATCAAAATCTGTCTTAACAGTAAATGAAAAGAATTCTTCACTTGTATTCATCTGTAGCACAGGAGCATTATCATTTCTGAAGTGATAATATGTTCTTTGCCATAAATCAGTATGAGGTGAAGTTATGATTTCGATTTTATCTTTAGTTATACTAAATGATAAAGGTTTACGAGTCCAATGTAGCTTATCTACATCAAAAAACATAGTAACATCTCCTTTATTTTGGTGTATATATATTATTTTAATTTTATATATGTATCTTGTGAAGGCAAAAAAAAACCGATAGGGAGAGAAACCTATCGGAGAGCAAAAACTTATATAACTTTATTGAGTTATGTATATAGTATAATCTGATTAGATTAAAATATGATTAAAGTACAGATTAAAAATAGATTAAATTTAAATTAAAATAAATATTATAATAAATAGATGATATCTTATAAGTATATTATTTTGATAGGAATTTTAGAAATGAGAAAAAAGAATAACTCTTGACATTGAGATATTGCTTTATTATAATGAAGACATCATAAAGATATATGTAAAAGTAATGCGAAAGACATGATTGAAGAATTATATGTTTACAGAGAGAGAAGTCGAGGCTGGAAACTTCTTAAGCATACTCTTTGATTACCACTTTCAAACTGCAAAGCTGAACTATAGATTTAGATTTATTTATTAAGTTTTGCCGGAGAAATTCCGTTATCATTTTTGAGTTGGTCATATTTTATGGCAAACAGGGTGGAACCGCGAACTACAAGCCTCGTCCCTAGTTTTGGGATGGAGGCTTTTTATTTTTTTAGGAGGTTAATAAAATGGCAAATATCACATTAAAAGATGGTGCTGTTCGTGAAGTAGCTGAAGGCACTACTGTTCTTGATTTTGTAAAATCCTTTAGTAATTCTTTAGCAAAAAAAGCTTTAGCTTGTAAAATTGATGGAGAAACTAAAGATTTAATGACTGTTATAGATGGAGATCATCAAGTAGAAATTTTAACTTTTGAAGATGAAGATGGTCGTTGGGCACTTCGTCATAGTGCTTCTCATATTTTAGCTCAAGCTGTAAAACGTCTTTATGGCGACAAAAATGTAAAACTTGCAATTGGTCCTGCAATTGACAATGGTTTTTACTATGATTTTGATATGGATCATCAGCTTAGCACTGAAGATTTAGCAAAAATCGAAAAAGAAATGAAAAAAATTGTTAAAGAAAATTTAGCAATTGTACGTAAAGAAGTTACTCGTCAGGAAGCACTTGATTTCTTCAATTCTGAAGGCGAAAGCTATAAAGTAGAATTAATCAATGATTTACCAGAAGATGCAATGATCACTATGTACAGCCAAGGTGAATTCACTGATCTTTGTGCAGGTCCACACGTAGTATCTACAGGTAAAGTAAAAGCTATTAAATTACAATCTGTTGCTGGTGCTTATTGGCGTGGTAGCGAAAAAAATAAAATGCTTCAACGTGTATATGGTACAGCATTTGAAAAACAAGCTGATTTAGATGCTTACTTAAAAATGCTTGAAGAAGCTGCTAAACGTGATCACCGCAAACTCGGTAAAGAACTCGATTTATTCAGCTTACATGAAGAAGGTCCAGGCTTCCCATTCTTCCATCCAAATGGTATGGTAATCAGAAATGAACTCATCAACTACTGGCGTGAAGTTCATCGTCAATTTGGTTATCAGGAAATCAAAACTCCAATGATTATGAACCGTAAACTTTGGGAAACTTCTGGTCACTGGGATCATTATAAAGAAAATATGTACTTCACAAAAATTGATGGTGAAGATTATGCGATTAAACCAATGAACTGCCCAGGTGGTATGCTTGTATATTTAACACAGCAACACAGCTATCGTGATTTACCACTTCGTCTCGGTGAACTTGGTCTTGTACATCGTCATGAATTATCTGGTGCATTACATGGTTTAATGCGTGTACGTAACTTTACACAAGATGATGCTCATATCTTCATGTTACCTAGCCAAATTGAAGGCGAAATTCAAAAAGTTATTGACTTATTCGATAAAGTTTATAGTACATTTGGTTTGACTTATCATGCAGAACTCAGCACACGTCCTGAAGATTCCATGGGTTCTGATGAAGTTTGGGAAACTGCAACTAATGCACTTAGAAATGCACTTGAACATCGTGGTCTTAAATATGTTATCAACGAAGGCGATGGAGCTTTCTATGGTCCAAAAATCGACTTCCATTTAACTGACTCTATCGGTCGTACTTGGCAGTGCGGTACAATTCAGCTTGATATGTTAATGCCTGAAAAATTCGATCTCACTTATATCGGTGAAGATGGTCAGAAACATCGCCCAGTAATGATTCACCGTGTAGTATACGGAAGTATCGAACGTTTCATCGGTATCTTGATTGAAAACTATGCTGGTGCATTCCCTGCTTGGCTTGCTCCTGTACAGGTTAAAATCTTACCTATCAGCGATAAATATGTTGATTATGCTTATGAAATCAAACGCAAAATGTTTGACCTCGGCATTCGCGTAGAAGTTGATGACCGCAATGAAAAAATCGGTTATAAAATCCGTGAAGCTCAAGTTAAAAAAGTTCCATACAGCATTATCGTAGGTGAATCCGAATTAGAAAATAAAAATATTTCTGTTCGTAAACGTCGTGAAAAAGATACTGTTACTATGGATACTGATACATTCATCAATAATCTTCTTGAAGAAATCAAAACAAAAGCTCAGTAATCAATAAAAATAAAAGCTCTTAATAGTTTTTAACTATTAAGAGCTTTTTGTTTTAAAATTTAATTATTTTATCCATTTTCCGCAAGCTTTATCTTGGCAGATTTTATTATTATCTACAACTAATTGACCGCGTAAAAATGTTTTTATTGGCCAGCCTTTGATTTTTCTACCAGCAAAAGCAGTGAGAGGTTGTTTACTGTGAAGTTTTTCATTTTCAATAGTATCGATTTTATTCATATCGACAACCACAATATCGGCATCTTTACCAATTTCTAAATTACCTTTATTTGGTAAATTATAGATAGTAGCTACATTTTTAGCCATGACTTTCACCAAGAAAGGTAAAGTGATATGACCATTATTTACTTCATTGAGCATTAATGGAAGCATAGTTTCTACCCCGCACATGCCAGCAGGAATAGAGAATAAATCACCTTGTTTTTCACTGATGATATGTGGTGCATGGTCAGAGGCGATAAAATCTATAGTGCCATTTTTCAATCCTTGCCAAAGTGCAAGTCTATCTTCTTCATGTTTGATGACAGGATATACTTTCATCATTGGTCCTACACTATCATAATCTTTAGCAGATAAAAATAGATATTGTGGGCAAGTTTCAGCAGTTATATTTACACCATTAGCCTTTGCTTGAGCGACTGCTTCCATTCCCATTTTAGAAGTCAAATGAAGAATATGAAGTCTAGCACCAGTGGCTTTAGCAAGTAGACTAGCTGTTTGGATAGTCAAAGCTTCTGCTAGAGCTGGTCGAGATTGGATTAAAGCTTCGTAATCTTTTTTACCAGATTGTTGAAGACGTTTAGTTAAAGTTTGAATTAATTCAATATTTTCAGCATGAATGGCGATTATTTTTCCTGTTTTTGCCATTTGTTCAAAAATTTCATAGACTTCACCGTCGCCAAGAGGTGGGATAATATCTTCATCTTTAGGATTGTAATTATAAATTAAAGCTTTTGTTTTGGCATTTATAGCATATCCCCAGAAAAATTTTACAGCACTAGCACCAGCTTCACAAAGTCTAGGTAAATCGCCAAAGTTGATTTCACCTAAAGAAAGACCCCAAATACCATAATCAGCAAAAGCTTTAGGAGCAAAATAATTTGCTTTTTGCAATAAATCTTGCTCATTTAAAACAGAAGGATTTGTATTGGGCATATCAAATACAGTAGTTACACCACCGGCAATAGCAGCTTGTGTGCCAGTTGTAAAATCTTCTTTAGCAGTAGCTCCAGGGTCACGAAAATGACAATGCGTATCAATACAGCCAGGTAAAAGATACTTACCAGAAACATCATAAATCTCAGTGGCAGGCTTATCCGCTAAAGAAATTTCAACAATCTTTTCATCTTGTATATAAATATTTCCTAGATAGATTTCATTTTCATTAACAATAAAACCATTTTTTAAAGCTAAATCATACATAAAAAAATTATCCCTCCTAAGAATTATAAAATCTATTTTTCCTTTGTATAAAAAACAAATTAAATAACAACAAATTAAAGTGTTAAAAATCCTAAGAACTATATTAAAAGTATTACAGATAAGATTTTAGAATGTGGAAAATAAATATTACATATTATTTTATATTTATTAAAGTAAAATCAATATCGTGGGATTTTTATTTTTGCTTCGTTTTTCTTTTGTATAAAAGAAAAGTAATAATAATTTATTATAGCATAGTGGCAAGTATTAGAATATATTTTATGTTTAATCTCGTTATAGGGATATGTTATAATGATGACTTAGGTTTTAGTTAAATGGAGATGTTATTTTGAAAAATAAAGCTTATGTGTTGTTGTCTTTGGCTGGAATTTTATGGGGTTTTCAGCCTGTAGTGGTGAAATTCATTGTAGCGGAGATGAACCCACCTACTTTAGTATCTTTCCGATATTTATTACTCAGTGCTACTTTATTTTTATTGATGAAAATTACACATAAAAAAGATTTTATACCGCCCAAAAGTTGTTGGTTGCCACTTATAATTATGGGAATAACAGGCGTTAGTTTGAATAATGGTTCACAATTTACAGGGCTACAATATTCTACAGTAGCTAATGCCACTTTGATTGCTGCTATGACGCCAGCTGTTACATCTTTATTAGCTTTTGTATTTTTGCGTGAAAGATTGGCTTTATTGCAATGGATTGGAATTATAATTTCGATATCAGGAACATTGTATTTAATCAGCAATGGAAATTTAGATATTATTTTACATATTTCATTTAATTTGGGAGATATATTATTTTTTGTAGCTCAATTAAGTTGGGCAATTTATTGTTTAATCAGCATTCGCGTGATGAAGAAAATGTCTGTATTATCTGTTACAGCATGGGCAGGAGTATTTGGTGCGATTTTTATTGCAATCTATGGTCATTTTACCTGTGGTTTGTATATACCAGATTTATCTATGAAAGCTATGGCTTCATTTGCATATATTGTATGGCTCGGTGGTGTAGGCGCAATGATATTTTGGAATATTGGTGTAAAAAATGTAGGTGCAAGTACAGCTTCCATATTTTTAAATATCATGCCTATTGTGGGGATTGTTACAGCTTCAATAACATTAAATGAAATAATTACTATGGAAGAATGTTTAGGCGCAGTAGTTATTTTATTAGGTGTATATATAACAACACATACAAAGCAAATTTTAGAAAAATTAAATTGGAAAAAGTAAAATAAATTTAAAATAGATTAATGAAAATAAAATTATTTTTAGCTGAGAAATTTTGCGAAAAAATTAGTTATATAGTATTATGATTATAAAATATAATGTGTAAAAAGTAGGAGGGTTTCTTTTGAAAAAGCTTGTAATAACAGGAACAATTTTGCTCAACAAAGCAGTAAATGAAAATGTAAAACACATGGTTATCAAAGCTCCAGAAATTGCAAATCTTGCTGAACCTGGTCAGTTTGTTCATGTGAAGACTTTGCATAGTGAAAACTTTTTGCGTCGTCCATTCAGTATTGCAGATGTAGATAAAAACGAAGGTACAATCACTTTAATTTATCGTATTGTCGGTAAAGGCACAGCTGAATATTCTAGATTAAAAGAAGGCGAAGAATTTAGTATTTTAGGCCCTATCGGTAATGGCTTCAAATTAAAAGAAGGTCGTCCATTGCTTGTAGGCGGTGGTGTAGGTATTGCTCCACTTATCTATTTATCTCGCTTGCTCAAAGACCAAAAACCTATTTTACTTATCGGTGGTAAAAATAAAGATGAAGTATTCTGGGAAGAATATTTAAAAGAATATGCTGATAAAATTTATATCACAACAGATGATGGTTCTGTAGGATTTAAAGGTTTCACTATTCAATTAATGCCTGAAATCTTAAAAGAAAATAATATTGACGCTATTTATACTTGTGGTCCAAATATCATGATGGAAGGCGTGGCAAAACTCGCTTATGAACATGATATTGATTGCCAAGTATCATTAGAAAAACGCATGGCTTGTGGTATTGGCGTATGTCTTGGCTGTACTTTTGAAGGTAAACTCACTAAAAAACGTCGTAAAGTTTGCACAGAAGGCCCAGTTTTTGAAGCTAAGGAGGTATTTTAATGAATTTATCTGTAAAGATTGGTAATCTTGAATTAAAAAATCCTGTAATGGGAGCTTCAGGAACATTCGGATTTGGTAGAGAATATGAAGATTTTCTTGATGTAAATGAAATCGGTGCAATCGTTACTAAAGGCGTTACACCAAAACCTCGTGCTGGTAATCCAGGTGTTAGAATTGCAGAAACTCCTTCTGGTATGCTCAACTGTATCGGTCTTGAAAATCCAGGGGTAGATGCTTTTATTTATGATATCTTACCCAAAATTAAAAAATATAATACTGCTGTTATCGTAAATATTTCCGCAGGTTCTGTAGAAGAATATGCTGAAATGGCATGGCGTTTGGATATTGACGGCGTAGATGCTGTAGAAGTAAATATTTCTTGTCCAAATGTAAAAGAAGGCGGTATCGTTTTTGGTACAGACCCAAAAGCAGCAGCTGCTGTAACTCATGCAGTAAAAACTCATACTAAAAAAACTGTAATTGTAAAACTTTCTCCAAATGTAACAGATATTGTGCAGATGGCAAAAGCAGTAGAAGAAGCTGGTGCAGATGCTATTTCTATGATTAATACATTGACTGGTATGGCAATAGATATCAATACAAGAAAACCATTACTTGGCAATATTACAGGTGGTCTTTCTGGCCCTGCTGTAAAACCTGTAGCACTTCGTATGGTATGGCAAGTAGCAAAAGCTGTAAACATTCCAATCATTGGTATGGGCGGTATTGCAAGTGCTGAAGATGCTATTGAATTCTTGCTTGCAGGTGCAACAGCAGTCGCAGTAGGAGCACATAACTTCATTGACCCATCAGCATTAAAAGTAATTGCAGATGGTATCTCTGAATATATGCAAAAACATAATATTGAAGATGTAAATGAACTTGTAGGAGCATTACAAGCTTAAATAAAAAATTACCAAGTGAATTTTTACTAAATAGTCTATAAAGCTAAGCAATATAAGCTTTATAGGCTATTTTTTTATATAACTAATAAAAATCAAAATCAGCCGGTAAAATTTTTTTATATCCTTGAATAACAAGATTTTAGAAGCTATAATAAAAAAAGAAATGCTAATAAATATAGGGATTAATAGAAACAAGAGTTGTATTTGAATTATTTTTCAGGATCGTGTTCATCAAACGTTAGCATGATTAATAGAAACAAGAGTTGTATTTGAATAGATGTTATTAAAGCTTATAAAAAAGAAATTGAGTTGATTAATAGAAACAAGAGTTGTATTTGAATAGATATGGTTTTACTTTATCTGCTGTAGCTGTTTCAGATTAATAGAAACAAGAGTTGTATTTGAATTCGTATTCGGCAAAATGATAAAAATTATCTCATACGTGATTAATAGAAACAAGAGTTGTATTTGAATGCTATTTTCCCTTTTTGTCTAAGTTCACCATTAAGATTAATAGAAACAAGAGTTGTATTTGAATATGTTAAGATGCCTCATTTTGAAGCATCCTTTTGCGGATTAATAGAAACAAGAGTTGTATTTGAATCGACCTGAAGGATAAAATTATTTACGCTTCGGTCTAGATTAATAGAAACAAGAGTTGTATTTGAATAGATTAGAAGTCTTAGCATATTGATAGCATTTTTATGATTAATAGAAACAAGAATTGTATTTTAATGAATTAGGAGAGATAAATAGTTGTGGAAAATGTAAAAGATATAAAGAAAGTTATTATTGATATATGTTATCAGGAGGGAATTACAAGAAGGGATTTAATAGCGGTATACAATAAAAAATATAATAAAAATTTATTGGAACAAACTTTTACAAAAACATTATCAAATAATAATATAAAATTTAACATGTTGGTAGACTTGTTAGATTCTATAGGTTATACAATAGATATTAGAAAAAAATTATAAAGAGATTTGTATTTATAAAAAAACTTATTGACAGTATATAAAGTTTGTGATATATTAACATATGTTGTATCTGAGATGCAACGTATTGCACAAGAAGAAGTCACCGCTTCTCACCTTATGGCGTGCTAGTCACTAGGGTTACTAATTAAAACAAAAACGTTTAACGTATATTTTAATTTGTAATATCAGAGGGTGACGTGCGTCATCCTCTTTTTTGTGTATATAATAAAAATAATATATAAATAATGAGGTGTTTTCTATTAGTAAAGAAACTTTAAGAATTAATGGCGAAATCCGCGCTAGAGAAGTTCGTGTGACAGATGCTCAGGGAGAACAGCTTGGTATTATGTCTACAAGAGATGCTCTTCGTAAAGCAGAAGAAGCTCATTTAGACTTAGTAGAAGTTGCTCCAAAAGCAAAACCACCTGTTTGCCGAATCATGGATTTCGGAAAATATCGCTATGAACAACAAAAACGTGAAAAAGAAGCGAAGAAAAAACAGAAGGTTATCAGTGTAAAAGAAGTAAAACTTCGTCCTGGTATTGAAACACACGATTTTAACTTCAAAGTTAAAAATGCTATGCGTTTTATTGCTGAAGGCAATAAAGTAAAAGCTACAATCATGTTCCGTGGCCGTGAGCTTTCTCATCCAGAAATGGGTAAAGAGCTTTTATTAAAGGTCGCTGAAGCAATGCAAGAAGCTGTTACTGTTGAACGCGAACCTAAACTTGAAGGTAAAAATATGATTATGATTTTAGCACCTAAAGTGCAAACTAAAGGAGGAAACACTAATGCCAAAAATTAAAACTCGCAGAGCTGCAGCTAAACGTTTTACAGCTACTGGTTCTGGTGAATTCAAACGTAATAAAGCTTTCAAAAGCCACATTTTAGAAAAGAAATCACCAAAACGTAAACGTAATTTACGTAAAGCAGCTATCATCACTGCTGCTGATCATAAACGTGTAAGCAAAATGCTTCCATACGCTTAATTAATCATTTATTGTTGAAATTTAGGAGGGTAAATAATGCCAAGAGTAAAAAGTGGCGTAACCGCTCATGCACGTCATAAAAAAATCTTAAAATTAGCTAAAGGTTATAGAGGAGCTAGAAGCAAACAGTTCAAAAAAGCTAACGAACTCGTTATGAAAGCTCTTTACTATGCACGTAGAGACCGTCGTGCGAAAAAAGGTGAATTCCGTAAACTTTGGATCGCTCGTATCAATGCTGCTACTCGTGCAAACGGTATGTCCTACAGCCGTTTCATCTGCGGTTTAACAAAAGCAGGTGTTCAGGTTAACCGTAAAATGTTAGCTGACGTTGCTATCAACGATGCAGCTGCATTTGCTAAACTTGTT
The DNA here is from genome assembly GCF_900110235.1 of Megamonas sp. Calf98-2. Lineage (NCBI taxonomy): Bacteria > Bacillati > Bacillota > Negativicutes > Selenomonadales > Selenomonadaceae > Megamonas > Megamonas sp. Calf98-2. The sequence continues at coordinate 40,841 of NZ_FOCY01000004.1, forward strand.
GAAGTTGCAAAAAGCAATCTCTAATATAAAAAATAAAAGCTGTTTCTAATTTCAGATTAGAGACAGCTTTTTTTGTTTGTTTAAATTTGTATGAAACTGACTAAACAAGTATACATTGTTTAAATATGTCAAATACTGTATAATAAATAAGAATGAATTTTATTTAGAGATAAATAAAAGTATTTAGGAGGATTATAAATGGCATTAGTTAATGAAAATTATCTAAAATTACAAGGTAGTTACCTTTTTGCTGAAATTGCACATCGTGTGCAGAAATTCAAAGCTGAAAATCCAAAAGCTGAAGTTATTAGCTTAGGTATCGGTGACGTTACATTACCATTACCACAAGTTAGTATCGAAGCTATGCATAAAGCTGTTGATGAAATGGCTAATAAAGAAACTTTCCGCGGTTATGGCCCTGAACAAGGTTATGCATTTTTACGTGAAAAAATTCGTGATGTAATTTATAAATCTCGTGGTGTAGATATCGAAACTGATGAAATTTTTGTCAGCGATGGTGCAAAATCTGACTGCGGTAATATCCAAGAAATTTTTGGCGTAGATAATACTATTGCTATTACTGACCCTGTATATCCTGTATATCTCGATACAAATATCATGGCTGGTCGTACAGGTCTTGTAAAAGAAGATGGAACTTTTGAAGGTGTAGTATATATGCCATGTACTGCTGAAAATAACTTCACTCCAGAACTTCCAAAACAGCATGTAGACATGATTTATTTATGTAGCCCTAATAACCCAACTGGTACTACTTTATCCCGTGATGAATTAGCTAAATGGGTTAAATATGCTAAAGAAAATAAATCTATCATTTTATATGATGCAGCATATTCTTACTATATTACAGAAGAAGATGTACCTCATACAATTTATGAAATTGAAGGAGCAAAAGAAGTAGCTATTGAATTCCGTTCCTTCTCCAAAACAGCAGGTTTCACTGGTACTCGTTGTGGTTATATCGTATTACCAAAAGCTGTTAAAGGTTATACAAAAGATGGTAAAGAACAAGCTTTAAATCCTCTTTGGAATCGCCGTCATACAACTAAATTCAATGGTACACCTTATATTATTCAGCGTGGTGCAGAAGCTGTACTTACTGAAGAAGGACAAAAACAAGTAAAAGAAATGGTTGGCTATTACATGGAAAATGCAAAAATTATTCGTGAAGGTTTAGCAAGCCTTGGTCTTACTGTTTTCGGTGGTGTAAACTCCCCATATGTATGGCTCAAAGTTCCAGCAGGCATGACTTCTTGGGATTTCTTCGATAAACTTCTTCATGAAGCAAATATCGTAGGTACTCCAGGTTCTGGTTTTGGTCCATCTGGCGAAAATTATTTCCGTCTCACTGCATTTGGTAGCCGTGAAAACACATTAAAAGCTGTAGAACGTATTAAAACACAGTTAAAATTATAATTTAAGAGTTTATAATAAGAAAAAGAACTATCTATACTAAAAGATAGTTCTTTTTTAGTCTTAAAATAGATATTTGTTCATTTCTTTGATGACAAAGAAACGAACCAAAGAAATCACCCGCTCACGCACTTTTTACTTTGTCAAAGATGCTAAAATGCGGGAGAAGTTAGGTATTATTGAAAAATCCTCATAGTATAAGGTATTTATATTATGAGGATTTTTTATAAATAAGTATGTTTGTTTTATTTTCTAGTAATGAAGAAAACGAGCTCAAAATTTTATAATATGAAAGAAATAATAAATTAAAATTACTGTTTAATGATATAGTTATTTTTTACAGAATCAAATAATTTTTTTTGTATAATATAGACATCTCCTTTACTTCTAGTAAGAGCTACATATAATTTATTTCTAATAATTTGAGAAATATTTTTTACTTCGAAGTTATCTTCTAAAATATTATCTGTTTTATCTGTTAGAATAACACAGGTCTTATCGTAAGTGTCTCCTTTGGAATTTCCCCAACTTATATAATTAAAAGAGTAATTACCATTAGAAGGCTTTTGTAATATTAATTTTTTTATAGAATTGTTTGATAAAATATCATCTATATTTTTAGCAGAAACTTTAATAATATTTCCAGTATTAATGTCAGCGGATTTTATAGGAATATTTAACTTAGAATTAACAAAATCGCAAATATTAATAGAACATCTACGCGAATTTATTAGACTAGAAGTATCTGTATAAAATTTGTTGTCTTGTAATAATTGGATATATTTTTCATATGAATTTATTTTATCAGTAAAGGGTTTTCCAAAATTATTTTGTCCATTAACAGAATGTTGGTAGTAATCTCCTACAAGTGTTACATTATTAATTTGTTTTAAAAATAATATTAAAAAGTTGTAATCATTCTTTCTAAAATCTTGGAATTCATCTATAAGGATATTATCAAAAAATATTAGAAATCTAGATGTTATTTTATGAATAAATTTTTCATTTTTTTTTGATTTTTTATTTAAATATAAAATTAGTTCAGAAAGCCGACCACAGAAAAATTTATTATTTTTATCAATATAATGACCTAAGTAATCTTGTTTTATATAGTAAGGATTAAATTTTTTATTTTCCGGAGGGTCTTTCATAGAAACACCCTCAATATTAAAAGGCTCAGTTTGAAAAATTTTAAAAATACTAGGTAAAAATGGTTGTATACAAAATTGATAAATGAAACTATGAAAGGTCATTATTTTGGTATATTTAGGAAGTGTGCCATAATTTTTTATTAATTCTCTTTGGATATTGTAAATATTTCTATTTGTAAAAGCTAAAATCATATTTCTTTCATTAGGATTTAAACAATTACATAATGTATATGTTTTCCCTGCACCAGCAACAGCTAATATTATTCGTTTATCCATTTAAACGCTTCCTTTACATATTTAGGTACTTGTAAATCAGCTTCATATTGTAAAATTTTATAAGCTACATCAACTTTATTATTAAGCATTTTTCCTAATATTGGTTTATTTTCTCCATTTTTTCCATAAATAACTTTATTAAATTTATAATCAGCAGTAGGATCAATTTTTCCTGCACATTTTTCTAAATCTGGATTTTGTTCATTACAATTATAAAGAGCTACTTCCCAAGTGAAATTTTTTAAATCATTATCCATAAAAATTTTTTGAGAAATAGATTGGGAATTATGTTCTTTCATGTAAGAAAGGTTGGTATCTTTTTCATCATTATCTGTAATTACAGCTATTTTTATATTTGTATTTTTTGTTATATCAAAGTATCTTTTATATGAGATGCCACCACAGGTTATAAGAGTAATACCATCTTGTGCTAAAGTTCTTTTATATATTTTTTTATAGAAATAAGGAAGTAATAAATATTCTGTAGGACCCTCTACTAAGATAGCTTTTTTTGATAATAATAAATGAAGTAAATTATTATTATCCAATTTTATAAAAAATTGGGCAGTTTCTTCGTCTATATTATCTAGTTTTGAAGTTTGATTAGTATTTGTTTCTATCCATAAAATATTTCGTAAATCTAATCGACTGGCAATCATACTATTATGCGTAGTAATAATCAGTTGAGAATCTTTAGAATAACTATTTATTGTAGATAACATTTGTTGTAAATTTGTGTAACATAAATGATTTTCAGGTTCTTCAATCATAATAACATCTAATTTACTATTAGATTTATCAAGAGCAATTTGTGTTTTTATAAGGTTTTCCATACCGCTTCCTTTATTTTCCAAAGGAATATCATTTTCCAATATAGAAATGATGTTTTCTAATATAATTTTTTTATAATTAATATCAAAAGTTCTATTATTGTTTAATTTTGGCAATGATAATTCTTTAAATAATAAAGATAAATTAGCTCTAAAAGAATTTTTAGCATGTATTTGTTCTTGTAAAGAATATCTAGAATGAAAAATTGTTTTATTAAAATAATTAAAAGTATTGTTGGTGTCTATAGAGCTTGTATCAATTAAAATAGATTTTAATGGTTGTTTTAATATAGAATATTTTTTACCTTGAAATGTAGACCAACTCATTTCGTAATATTCATAAGGTATTTCTTTAATTGTATTTGATAACATATTATCTGGAAATAAATCTTTATTAAATTCGCATTTAAATAAGATACCATAAGATGCTTCTTTAGGATTTAAAGAGTTTTCTCCATGAAATTCACTGCTTTTAAGATCAGTAGAATCTAATTCAAATATAACTTCTATTTTTATAGAAGGAAGATTTTCAAAAGAAGGGTCATCTTCAAAATTTTTTATGTTATCTTTATTCATTAAATCATGTAATATAGATTTATCAGAATTTCTATATTGTTGATTTAAAACAATGTTAAGTGCTTCTAATATAGTACTTTTACCTGCTTCATTTTCTCCAATAATAATATTTTTATTAGGATTAAAGGTAACAGTTAAATCTTTAAATTTTTTGAAACCAATAATTCTTAATTGTTTAATATAACACATATATTACTCCTTATACTAAGTATATATTTATTCATTTCTTTGGTGACAAAGAAACGAACCAAAGAAATCACCCGCTCACGCACTTTTTACTTTGTCAAGGATAAAAATATATCAACAACGTTCTAAACTCGCAAGGCTCAAACAATAGAACTAAAAGCGTAGCTATATTTTTATCTTTGCCAATAGCTAATAGCTACCGTAAAAAGATGCTAAAATGCGGGAAATGGTTAGGTATTATTGAAGATTTTTAATAACTGGTGTTATCATTAAAATTTAAAAAGCGAAAAAACTATAAAATGATAAAAATAATAACCAAATATCCCTCACGTTAGCGAATTTTGCGGTAGCCGTAGGCTATTGGCAAGAATAAAACCATGACTATGAATTTAGCTCTACTGTTTGAGCAAAGCGAGTTTAGAGTGTTATAGTCATGGTTTTATAATTGACAAAGAAAAATTGGTATCGGGAGGTAGAGTTCTTTTGTTACTTTTCTTGTTCATGAAAGAAAAGTAAATATAAAATAGGGTGTTTGTTCATTTCTTTGGTGGCAAAGAAACGAACCAAAGAAAGCCACCGCAGATAAAATTTTAATTTTGAAAATAATTATTGCTTCATATAAGGTTTAGAAACTAACTTTACACAAGCATTCAGACTAAAACCGTAGTGTACAGATGAACAAAGAGAGGCGATAGCTATGAATAATCCTGTAATAAAAGAAGCTTTAAATTATGAGATGGTATTTTCACAAGATGAGATAAAAAGACGTCAATATGAAATACAAGAAAAAGCGATAAGAGATTATAACTCTACAATCTTATATAATCGCCAAAAGGGATTAAAAGAAGGATTGGAAAAAGGGTTAAAAAAAGGTGCAGAAGATAAAGCAATAGAAATTGCATTGAAAATGTTAGAAAATGGCAGTGATGTTAATTTTATTGCTGATGTAACAGGTTTAAGCATTGAAAAAATAAATGAGATAAAAAAATAGATATGTTCATTTCTTTAGTGGTAAAGAAACGAATCAAATCACAACAAGTTGCATAACATAGTTCTTAGTGCTAAAGCACTAAGAACTATGTTAAAATCACCGCAGATAAAATTTTAGCTTTGAAAAAATATCATTTCATACAATGCTTAAAACTTGCTACGATCAAACAGTAGAACTAAAAACGTAGCTATATTTTTATCTTTGCCAATAGCTAATAGCTACCATAAAAAGATGCTAAAATGCGAGAAATGGTTAGGTATTATTGAAGATTTTTAATAACTAATGTTACCATTAAAATTTTAAAATGCGGAAAAAGTTTGGTATTATTTATTGTTGTTCTTTTGGTGTTTTTCTTGGTCATGAAAGAAAAGCAATCGGACTATACGAACATTTGTTGTAATAGTCCTTTTTTTATTTGTTGCCAGTGTTCTAGCTGGGCTTTTTGGTTATCAAGTTTGCGGTCAAATGCTGAAAGGAAATCTGCTATTTTTGTTTGTTCTTCTAAACAAGGAATAGATAAAATTATTTTTCTGCAAACATCTTGATTTAATTTTGGTTGAGCAGTACCTGTATTATATTTATTATAATTTAAACGTTCTAAGGCTTCACAAAGAAATTTATTTAAATATTGTGATTTTGTTTTTAAAACATGAGCATGATTATTTACCCAATATTTTCCAGTAGCTATATAACAAATAGGATAATTTCTATCTATAATATTTGCTCCGTCCTCACTTAATAAAATAAGTTCTTCATCAAAAATATAATTATTTACATAGTCAATAATACCGGAAGCTCCATAATAAGGATATTTACCATGTATGCGTTCACTTTGTTCTAATGGTTTTCTTTTATTATCTAAAAAAATAGCAATATCTTCTAATTTTTTCTTTTCCCAATTAGGATAATTATTGCCGTTTTTATCTTTAAAGCGTAGTTTTTGGCTAAAGATTTGTTGTAGCAATCCTTTTTTCTGATTTTCTAAGCTAGTGATAGTATTTTTTAGGTTTTCTACTTTTTTATCTACTATAGAAAGGAAATTAGCAATTTTTTCTTGTTCTTCTAAAGTTTTAGGAATAGGGAATGTAAAATTAATAATATCTCTTTGAAAAATATGAGGTACTGTTCCACCAGACTTTATAAGTGATACCATTTTTTTGAAATATTGAGAGTTGCATATTTGATAAAAATAATTAGGAGAAACATTATCATTAATGTAATTTAATCGAATTAACATCATTGTTCCATTTATAGTAGCTTTTTTAGGCATATTTTTTATTATAGCAGGATTACCTAAAGAACCATCTTTTGAAAATATTATGTCATTGTTTTTTAATTGAATTTCAGGAGATTCATCATATCGTTCATTTGTAATAAAATCAACCTTATCCCATAAAATTTTACCTTGTTTTATATGTTGTCCAGCTATCATAGGAATACCAGAAGAAACATATTCAGAGGCTTTTAAATTTTTCCAACCAACTCTAGCTTTTATATATGTGTTTTTATCTAATTTTTTTATTTGCCATTCATCAGTAAATTCTTTAAATCTTAATTTTGGTATATTCAATATATTAACCTCCAATCTTTGGAATTTGTTATTTTTAGCTAGAAATTTAACTTAAACTTTTATTTTAAATTTGCTATTTGGTTTTATATAAGGTAATAAAATTAATTCGCTGTCTAATAATTTAGCAATGGTATTGATTTTATTATCTTTTTTTTGTGCCTGGGTGATGATTTGCATTTCTCCTGCATAGCGTGCATAAAGGGCGTTATCTAAGGTGATAGAGCCTACTTCTCTAGGGGCGATATATTCAGGGCAGATATATATTTGTTTGAATAATGCTCTGCTTTCTTGGGTGCGAATGGCTCCGTCTGCTTCATCTAGGCGAGCGGTGAAAGTGCTTTGTTGTAAGACTTTTAGTATATCTTTATTTTGTGTTAATTTTTTTGCTTTTAATAAGATATATTCATCTGTTAAATTGGCTAATTCTTGGATTTCGTCTTCTGTAGGTAGGCTATCGCCGATAAAAATGGAGTCGATACCGAGTAATTTTAGATGTCGCATGGCAAGGTTGGCTGTTTGATAGCGGTGTATTTCTAATGTTGGCAAGCCTTTTTTGATTGGTGAGCGAGCTTTGTTATAGCTAGGTATGAAAGCACCTACGGAAATATTATATTTATGAAGTAATTCGTTTTGTTGCTGTAATTTTTTTACGTTTAGACCTGTACCTTCACGAGGATAAAAGTTATGGAGTGCATCAATATGTTGGAAATCTGTTTGGTAATGATTTAATTCATCAAGAAATTCTTGGGTGATAGTTGAGGCATTGAATTGTAATTTTATATTTTGATGACTTAATTTGGCTATTTGCTCGGCACTGTAGCCAAAGTCTAAGCGAAGTGTGGTTATGCCAAGAGTGGCTAATTCTTGGATATTTAATGTATCTAAATTTAATAGAGCTAAAGTGTTTGGCGATACATCACAGATTACTTCCATATTATATTTCTGTGTGAGTTTTAAAATTGTCTGTAAATCTTGTTGAAAATGGGAAATATCTGTTTCGGGTATATGAAATGAGGTAAAAATGCGATTGAGATTATATTTATGGGCTAGATGAATTAGATTTAAATTTTCTGCTAATGTATTATCTAAGCCAAGATAAATGGAAATGCCGTTTTGCAAAATATCACTCCTCAATAGGATCGTTAAAGCCGATTATTAATGTGGCGATAAAGCCGAAAATATAGGCTGTGAAAAGTCCGATTAAATAGCAAAGCATTTTATCTGTACTAGCTGTGAGTGGTAGACCAGATAAACCAATGGAGGTAGCACCTACATGGAAAAATGCTTGCACTGCACCACCAAAAGCACCGCCGATACAAGCGGAGATGAATGGTTTGCCAAGTGGTAAGGTTACGCCGTAAATCAAAGGTTCGCCAATGCCCATGAAGCCGACAGGAAGGGCAGAAGCTATGGTTTGTTTTAATTTTTGATTTTTAGTTTTGAGATATACAGCGATAGAAGCACCGACTTGCCCTGCTCCTGCCATAGCTAAGATAGGCAGAAGGATAGTAACGCCGTATTGATTGAGTAGTTCAGCGTGAATGGGTGTGAGTCCTTGGTGAAGACCAGTCATAACGAGTGGCAAGAAGATACCGCCGATGATAAAGCCAGTAATAGCACCACCGGAATTAATTGCAGATGTTACAAGTACGCCGATAGTCTCAGCGATTATACCGCCGATAGGTTGTAAGATGAATAGAGCAGGGAAAGTGGCGATTAAAATTACAAGTAGTGGTGTTAAGAATAAATCTAAAATTTTTGGCACGATTTTGTGCAATTTATTTTCTAACCATGAAGAGAAAGCTACTACTAATAAGACGGCAACGATACCACCACGACCTGCGAGTAAATCTATATTAAATAGGCTGATATTGTTGAGCATTGGGTGTGTAATGATGGCTGCCATAGTACCACCGAGCATAGGAGAAGCGTGGAATTCTTTGGCGGTGTTGATGCCGACAAAGATATTTAAGCCGAAAAATACAGCATTTCCTGCTATTTGTAAAACTTGGATTGCAGGGTAGTTTGTAAGTGTAGGATCGATTTTGAAGGCAATATTTAATAATCCTGTGATTAGACCGCAAGCAATAAATGCAGGTATAAGTGGCATGAAGATATTAGAAATGCGTTTTAATAATAATTTAAAAGGTGTAGCATTTTTTTTGCGGATTTGTTGATGAAGTTCTTCGGCATTGCCAAATTGTTTTTGATTATTATTTGTATCTTGATTTGTATTTTGAGTATTAGTTTCAAGATTTTTATTTGCATATAATTTTTTGAATTCAGAAGTTACTTCATTTACTTTTCCAGGGCCTAAGATGATTTGTAGTTCATTATCATTTAAGTTTACGCCTAAGACATTGGGAATATTTTTTAATTCTTTTAACGGTAAATTAGCGATATCTTCTGTGTTTAATTGTAAGCGAAGTCTAGTCATACAATTAGTTATTTTTAAGATAGAAAATGACTTCATAAGTTCATAGATAGCAAAAGCTGTTTGTTGTAAATTCATAGAAACCTCGCAATTATTTTTTCATACTATTTAATGATTTGGAGATAAAACCTTCATTATTATTTAAGCTAGAGAGTGCTTCTTCATAGGAAATATTGGCAAGTAGCATTAAAATTGCAGGTTTTACTTTGCCTTGGGTGATGGCTAAAGTATCAATAGCAGTTTGTCGGTCGCAATTAGTAGCTTCCATTAATATACGTCTAGCTCTTTCTTCGAGTTTTTTATTAGATGATTTTACATCAACCATTAAATTGCTATAGACTTTGCCCAATTTTATCATGGTGCAAGTAGAGAGCATATTTAAAATCATTTTTTGGGCAGTACCTGCTTTCATGCGTGTGCTACCTGTGATTGCTTCTGGGCCAGTCAAAGCTTCAATGGCGATTTTTGCATGGGAGCTGATTTCACTATTACTAGTACAACTGATGGCGATAGTCAAGGCATTTATGCTATTGGCAAAATCTAATCCGCCGATTACATAAGGAGTTCTACCGCTGGCTGCGATACCGACAACACAGTCTTTGGCGGATAAATTTTTTGCTTGTAAATCTTCTTGAGCAAGAGTCAAAGAATCTTCTGCACCTTCTTGAGCTTTGAAGATTGCATTATAACCACCTGCGATAATTCCCTGTACCATTTCAGGGTCAGTGCTGTAAGTTGGTGGACATTCCACAGCGTCTAAGATGCCAAGTCTGCCTGATGTGCCAGCACCGATATAAAATAAGCGTCCGCCGTCTTTGAGGCGAGATGTGATTTCATCAACAGCCATGGCAATCTGTGGCAATACATTACGGATAGCGATAGCTACGCATTTGTCTTCTTCATTTAGAAGCATACACATTTCTAAAGTGGATACATTATCAATATTTAATGTATAAGGATTGCGTTTTTCAGTTAAGAGATTGTTTAAATTTATCATAAATAAAAAATACTCCTTTAAAAATATTTAATACATTTTTTCATTATAGATAATGGCTTTTTTATTGGCAAGGATAAGCTAGAATTTTTTAATTAATTTTAAATAATATTTTAAGTATAATTTAATTTTCTCATGATATATTTAATATATAAGATGTACATAAATAAAAAAAGATGTATAAAAGGTTGTGTAAATATGTTAAAATTAATTAAAGGACGTTTGAAAAATTTTATAGGAATAATAGCCCTAGCATGTTTTTGTGTAGCCCTGTGAGTTATGCTGTACAACTATCTACAGTAAGTGTAGCTCCTCGTCATGAAGAAAGACATGATCCACCACCTCCTCCACCAAAACATGATAGACACGATAAAGATGATGATAATGATAAAGGAGATATCACAACTGCCGTGTTAATCGGTGGCGTAATTGGTGCAGTAATTGCTAAAAATACTTGATGTTTAATTTAATATGTATATAACTTTTAGATAGGGAGGATAGCAAAATGAAAGAATTATTTTCTAAGCGAGCGAAAAAAATTATAACAACTGTATCATTATCTTGTTTCTTATGCAGTCCAGTGAGTTATGTTTGTAGTATGAATCAAGCTTTAGCAGGAGCTTTGAATACAAATGTTGCTTATGAACAGCAATTCAATACAGTCGGCTTTGATAAAGATGATCATTGGAATAGGGGTCGCTCTGATGAGGATAAGGATTGGAAAAAACCACCTCGTCATGATGATGATGATGATTGGACTCCACCACCACCTCGTCATGATGATGATGATGATGATGATTGGACTCCACCACCACCTCGTCATGATGATGATGACGATGATTGGGATAGAGATAGACCTCCACGTCATGATGATGATGACGATGATTGGGATAGAGATAGACCTCCACGTCATGACCGTGACGATAGAGATGACCGCGATGATGATAGCGACAAAGATTATGATAAAGGCGATATCACAGCTGCAGTATTAATTGGCGGTGTAATCGGTGCTATCATTGCTAAAAACACTTAATAATATTATTAAATGATTTAAAAATTAAATATCGCAAAATAAACGAGCAAAAAAATAAAAGGTAGATTAAATATATGAATTAATCTACCTTTTTGTTTTTTATTATTTATATTTTAGATTTAATTAGAAAGTATATTCCATACCCATGAGTACAGTTCTACCAGGAGCAGGGCAATCTCCGTCTAAGAAAGAGCCGATAGTTTCATAAGATACATTGGTGATATTGGCTAATTTCAGGTATGTTGACCATTGGTCATTGATTTTATAATTGAGATTAGCGTCAAGTATATAATAATTGCTATCGCTATAATAATTTGTATCTCTACCAGATATAGCATTTAGTAGAATATTATTATGCCATGTATCGTCATGATAACTAAAGCGAAGTTTATAGCTACTTGGAGCTATTGCATTGACATCAGTTTGATTGCCGTTACCATCAGCAAAATCAGTATGTGTGATTGTACGAGTATAAGCAAGAGACATATCGTATTTTGGACTGAAAATTTTATTATATTCTAATTGGAAACCGCGTTTTTTCTGATTTTCAAAATTTACAGCATGAAATTTATTATTTTCATATCTCCAGCCCAATGGATCATCTATATTTTCTAGGAAAGCATTGAAATTGATATTGCTTGTAGGATTTAATTTATAGCGTACACCTAGACTGCCTTTATAACCTGTTTCTGGTCGCAAATTAGGATTTCCTTGAATATGAGCATTATTAAAATATAAATCATCTAAAAATGGTGTAGCATAAATTTGACTCAAAGAAGCATAGATAACAGTATTTTCATCAGCTTTATAATCTAAAGCACCATTAGAAACGTATTTTCCACCGAATTCACTATTATTATTGTAAGCAGATGTTCCAGTTAGTGTTAATTTATCAAAACGGCGAGTGCTTTGTAAATAAACGGAAAAATTATCCATAGATTTATTATAATTGCCACTGAAAATATTATTGTAATCATTGTTGATATTATCAACTTCATCTTTACGATAAGTAAGTCCCGCAGAAATGGTGTGGTCTTTACTGATTTTCCAAGCATCATGCCAATCAATACCTTGAGTAGTATTTTCCCAGCGACTATAAGTCTTTTCATTTTCTTGATCACTTAGCCCAGTAGGGATATAGCTATCTCCTTGAGTATAATAGTGATAAATTGCTAAAAATGCTGGAGTCTCAGTATTTTCTTTATAATTATAAGTGAGTGCGAAATGATTGATTAATTTTTCATAATTATAATCCTGTGGATAACTTTTGGATATCCAAGTGCCTGTATCGTTGCTTAGATGACCATAGTCAAAAGTTAAAGAAGTGTTATCGGTCAATTTCTTATCAATGCGATAAGCCATTTCACGGCGATTATTGTCGGAATTTGGCATTTCATGAGTGTGGTCATCTGTACCTTTGTATTTCATATAATCGACATTATCAAAGCCACCAGTAGCTACCCATGACCAATCATCTAAGCTACCACTTGTTATGGCTTTAACTTTCCAAGAGCCGTGTTCACCAGCAGCTAAGTCAACAGTTGTTTCACGTTTATCGCCTTTTTTAGTAACGATATTGATAGCTCCAGCAGGAGTATCATAATTTAAATATGTAGAACCAACTGCACCATGAAGAATTTCGATGCGTTCTACATTCATTATAGATGGCAATAAATCTAAATCATAAGATGCACGACCGCTCATGATACCTTTATTCATATTCATGCGACGACCATCAACGAAAATAGCTACTCTATCATCTCCATCAATACGCACTACCATATGAGAAGTATTCAGTGAGCCTGAATTTACAGTTACACCATTAGCATAAGAAAGAGCTTCTGCTAGATTTTTATAGTGATTATCGTGTATTTGTTCTTTAGTGATAATTGTAGTGTAATTAGGTGAAGCAATGAGATTATTATTTTCAACTAAGCTATGAGCATTAGGTGTTTCATTGGCAAATGTAGTAGGCATAAAACAGCCAAATGCACCAAGTGCTAGTAAAAGAGAAAGAGATTTTTTAGAATACATAAGTTATGCTCCTTAATTAGAATTTTTGTCGTTGGATTTTGTAATAAAGATAAAGGGCAATAAAATATAAACATATTTTTTGCAAAAGACAACTAAAAAGAAAAATTAAACGTAGGCGAATTTTTTTGATAAATAAAGATATTTTATTGTAAAGCAAAGCGATAAGAAATAAAAATATATTCATTTTAGTTGTTCGTTGTTGGATTATATCATATAGACGAATGAGAATATTAGTAACTGATTTACCGATTAAAGTACCTAGCTGTGAAGTCAATAAACTCAATGTAGCAATGATAATCAAGCTGATGTCTATACCGATAAAATAAATAGTACTGATACCAAGTAATGGGATAATGATTAAGAATAATATTTTTATCAATAATACGTTAAAAAATACCATTAATAGATTGCGAAATAGACGTTTAGCTAATCTAGCATGAGTAATGATGAATTTATGAAATCGCGAGAAAGCTTGTCGCAAGGGGAATAAAGACCTGATAAATAAGCGTATATCTTTTAAGCGTTGACGTAAGTAATCAAATATCTGTAAAAATAATTGGCGTAAATCATGTGGCAAACTGCGTAAGATATTATAAAAATTGCTAGGTGAAAAATTCAACAAAAATGATTTGATAAAACGCATAATATCATTGGTTGAAGGTATTATGGTATAAAAATTGGTAGCGAGTTGTTTTACAGATGAGAGGATATCTTTTAGTGAATTAAGCGATAGATTTAAATTCATCAAATGTTGAATGAAGTTGCTGAGTGGTAAAGGTAAGACTGTGAAAAACAAACAAATAATGACACCGAAAAAACGAAAAATAATGATGAGTAAAAAATGACGTAAAAATAAAAATGGTTTTCGTTTAAAGGCACGAAAGCGTAATTTAAATTTTTTTTGTTGTTTGCGTAAAATCATATAGATACCCTAAAAATGTGTTTTTTTATAGTATATAATTTTTAGAACTAGATTATCAAGGAATTATAGGGAAAGATATATAAAAAAAAGACTATATTTAAACTAAGAGAAATTTTTAGTCTAAATATAGTCTTTAATTTTAAGAATTTAAAACTTCATTTATGGAAGTATGGCAAATAGAAATAGCTTTGTCTAATGTTTGTTTATCGATATTTAATGGAGGATTGAAATATAATACATCACCTAATGGGCGAAGTAATAAACCTTTTTGGAGGGCATTTTTATATATTTGATAGCCAAGACGTTTTTTGCTGTCGAAAGCTTCTTTTGTATCTTTATCTTTTACAAGTTCAATGGCATTTATCAAGCCTAAATGGCGGATTTCACCGACATTTTGATGATTTAAGAAAGTTGCTTGTAATTTTTCATGGAGATATTTTGCCGTATCTTGAGCTTTGGCTAAAATATTTTCTTCACGCAAGATTTTTTGTACGGCTAAAGCAGCACTACAGCCTAATGGATTGCCACTATAAGTATGGCTGTGCATAAACGCTTTGCCTTCATTATAATCTGCATAAAAAGCATCATAGATTTTTTGTGTAGTTATAGTTATCGCCATTGGCATATAGCCACCTGTCAAACCTTTGGAAATAGTCATGATATCAGGTGAAACATTTGTATAATCAAATGCGAACATCTTACCTGTGCGACCAAAGCCAGTTGCAATTTCATCAGCGATTAATAATACATTATATTCATCACAGAGTTTGCGAAGTTTTTCTAAATAAAGTGGAGGATAAATTCGCATACCAGCACTGCCTTGAATGAGTGGTTCAACGATGACAGCTGCTAATTCATTACCATATTTAGCGAAATCTTCTTCAGCATGCACGAAACATTCACATTTGCAAGTTTCACGATTTTGATGATAAGGGCAACGATAACAATCTGGTGCTGATGTATGTACAGCATTCATGAGCATTGGTTTGTAGATTTTGGCATATAAATCCATGCTACCTACGGATAAAGCACCGATTGTTTCACCGTGATAACCTTCGGATAAACACATAAAACGCTGTTTTTGCGGATTGCCTGTTTGATAGTGGTATTGGAAAGCCATCTTTAAAGCACATTCTACAGAAGCAGAGCCATTATCACTGAAATTGAATTTGCATAAACCTTTAGGCACGACTTTAATCAATTCCTGACAAAGTTTGATAGCTGGCTTATGTGAAAGATTGGCAAAAATAACATGTTCTAGATTATCTAATTGATTTTTGATAGCTTCATTGATTTTAGGATTGGCATGTCCTAAGAGATTGCACCACCATGAGCTGATGATGTCGATATATTCTTTACCATTGATATCATAAAGATAAGAACCTTTTCCATGGTCGATAACGATAGGTTTTAATTCTTCATAATCTTTCATCTGTGAGCAAGGGTGCCAGATATATTTTAAATCTTCATCTATCCAATTAATATTACACATAAAATCAATCCATTTCTTTTGAATTTAATATTCAATTGTAGTTAGTTTTTAATTATAAATATAAACTTGCTAAAAATTTAGCGTCAATATCGATATCTTTATCATTTGGTTTTACTAAAGCTATGACAGGAATATCAGTTAAATCTTCAATCATTTTGATATTATCTTCTTGCATAATACCACCAGTGTAATTATTTAAAATAATTCCCTGTACTTTAATATTTTGATGTTTTAAATATTCCACTGTTAACACTACAGAATTTATCGTACCAAGACCAGCATCAGCGATAATCAATGTTGGAAGATGTAGCCATTTTATGATATCTGTGAGAAAATATTTAGCTTTATCATCATAGCGAATAGGGCAGATTATACCACCACTGCCTTCAACTGTTACATAATCATAATTTTTTTGTACAGTAGCATAATCAGAAATTACAGTATCTTTTTCTACAGGATTGCCTTCGATTTTAGCAGCTAGATGAGGAGATACAGCATTTTTATATAGATAAGATAATAAAGTTTGCTCATCTTGATGGATATTGGCAATGCGATTGACAAAGCCAGCATCACTTTCAGCGATATTATCAGCACCACTTAAAGCTGCTTTATAATATCCAGCATTGAAATTAGCTTCGCGAAGTTTTTTTACTAATAAGGCAGTAACATAAGTTTTGCCGATATCAGTACCAGTTGCAGTAATAAAAATACCTTTACTCATAAGACATCTCTTTTCTAAATAATTTATTTATAATGTTTTAAATTAGGTATTAATTTTTTACCTAATATGGCAGCGAGAATGCAAAGAACTATATCGCCAGGAACAGCTAATAAGAAACAATATAAAACTACAGGCCAAATACCGATAGGAGTGTTTAAATAAAAATTGTTGATGATATATACATAGACCATACCAAAGGCATAGACGATTAAAAGATTGAGGAAGTTAACGCATAGTAGATAAATGAAAGATAATTTAGTGCGATTTTGAGTGAGATAGCCAGCGACATAAGCACCAAAGGCAAAACCAATTAGATAACCAAACGTTGGCTGAAAAATATATCCAGGGCCACCGCCTTCAGTGAAAATAGGAATACCGATTAAGCCAATGATTATATAAACACAGACACTGACAAAACCAAGATTAGCTCCTAAAAGAAGTCCAGCTAAAGTAGTAAATAATAATTGCAAAGTAAAAGGACAAACTGGAACAGGAACTTTAATAAAAGCACCAATTGCGATTAAAGCTACGAATAAAGCCGATAAAATCATACTTTTCGTGGATAAGATTTCTTTTTTCTTTGTTAATATCATAAAAATCCCTCTCATTTAATTATTTGTTAAGCAGTTCATTTTTTATATCAATTTTTATACCAATAAAGAAGATGAACATATAAACAATAATTTATTGTTATTAAATCATATATGCATATAATTGTCAACCTTTAAAAACATTTAGTTAACTATAAGAGCAAAAAAAACAGCCAATTAATATTGACTGTTTTTAAGATGGGGATAAATTAGTTTTGCTTGACAGGATAAAATCTTTATCATATGCTTTACTTAGCCTAGGTCTGTGCAATGATTAGGCTTTAAGTCACTATGAAACGGCAATTTCATGGTGGCTTTTTTATTTATATTAAGCATAAGTATCTGTCCTATCTATATAGTTTTAATAATTATATTATTAACCTCTAGTTTTACCACCAGCAACGTTGAATGTTACACCATGTACATAAGAAGCACGATGACTACTTAAGAACATAACCATATCAGCAACTTCTGTTAATTTTCCATCACGTCCAAGTGGAGTTGTTTTTGTATTTGTATATCCAGCACGTAACTGTTCTACAGTGATACCACGAGTATAAGCTAAAGATTCTTCATAAGCTAATGTTCTAAGACCTGTAGCTTCTAAGATACCAGGAGCTACGCCAACAACGCGAACATGATGTTTACCTAATTCTTTAGCCCAAGAGCGAGTGAAAGAGTTAACAGCATTTTTAGTTGCAGCATAGATGCTCTGACCTTCAGAACCTTCAAGACCACTTTCGGAAGACATATTGATGATAACGCCTTCGCCATTTTTTACGAATTCATGTCCTAAAGCTTGTGCGCAAAGGTAAACACCTTTGATATTTACAGCAGAAACTTTATCAAAAACATTTTCATCTAATTCATATTTACCGTATGGATCATCTTTATCTACTAAAAGACGAGGAATATTGATACCAGCATTATTTACGAGAATATCTAATTTACCGAATTTTGCTTTACCAGCTTCTACCATAGCTTTTACGCTATCAGCTTTAGTAACATCAGTAGGAACATAGAGGAATTCTCCACTGCCTTCATGTAAATCATATTCAGGAGTTTGTGGGTTCATATCACAAACAACAACATTTGCACCATTATCTAAGAATGCTTGAACTACAGCTTTACCAATGCCAGAAGCACCACCAGTAACAACAGATGTTTTACCTTCAAGGGCTAACCATGACATATAAAATCACTCCAATTTATATAATTTTGTTATTATTATTTATTATGCTTTGAAGATAGCTATTTCAGAGCCAACTGAAGGAAGGCTAACTGCTTTATCTTCAAGATAGAGACTACCTTCTAAGGACTCGCCTTCTTCATTATTATTGAAACGAAGAGCGATATGACCTAAATCTTTAAGATTTTTTTGAACTTCACAGCCTACTTCTACAATTTTGTATTCAGTATCGTTGATTTTTAAAATATCGCCAACTTCTACAGTATCAGTTAATTCATTACCAGTATGAAGTACGCAGAATTCAGCGAGTTCAGCAGGAGCATTTTCGTTGAAGAGAATAATCATTTTTTCACCGATAAAATCTTCTGCCATAGGACCTAAATCTTTAACAATAGTAGAATATATTTTTTTCATAATGAGATAATCTCCTTGTATTGATTATTGATAAATTAGCTTTCGTATAAACCGAAGCTAGCGAGCCATGCTAAAACAACATTGATTGGACCTGTGATAAAACGAGAATATAATACAGAAGGAACACCAACTTCAACAGTTTGAGGTTCAGCTTCAGCAAGACCTAAACCAACAGGGATAAAGTCGCAAGCAGCCTGAGCATTGATAGCGAATAATGCAGGGAGTGCAAGACTAGGAGGAATATTGCCTTTACCGATTTCAACACCGATTAATACACCGATAACTTGAGCGATAACAGCGCCAGGGCCGAGGAATGGAGAAAGGAATGGGAAGGAACAAATTAATGCTAAGATAACAAGACCGATTACAGAGCCTGCAAGAGGTGTAAGTACATGAGCGATGATATCACCGATACCACTTGCTAAGATTACCCCAATGAGCATGGAAACGAATGCCATGAAAGGTAAGATAGTTTTTAAGATTGTTTCAATAGTATCACGACCAGCTTGATATAAAGTAGCTGTGATATAACCCATGAATTTACCAACTTTAGCCATAAAGCCTACATTAGTTTGTTCAGTGATTTTTTTGCTTGTATCGTAAGTAGATTTTTTTGGTTCTTCTGCAGGAGCTTGTGCAACTTTTGGAGCATTAGCAGCATCTTCAGCGGAAGCATAAGAGATACAATTTTCTTTTACTGCGGATACATAAATATCTTCTGTGATGTATTTAGCCATAGGACCGCTTGCACCAGTTGGATTTAAGTTGATTGTATAGATGCGTTTTTTAGGATAGATACCGCAACGAAGTGTACCGCCACAGTCAATGATTACGCAGAGAATTTCATCATCAGGAACACTAGTTTTGAAACCATCAACAAGTTCGCAACCTGTTAATTCTGCGATTTTTTGAGATACAGGAGAAATAACCCCACCTGTAATATTAACAACTTTATTCTTTTTATCATCTGGTTTTAATACAAGAGGTCCGCCAAATCCGCCAGCACCAGCATTAACAATAACATCTTTATATTGAGCCATGATAAATATCTCCTTTATTTTATATACGAATTAAATTTGCTTGATAAAAATTAATGAGTAGTTTTTACTTTATCACTTAAAACTACGCCCTGTTGTTTAGATACATAAGCAGTAGTGAAGTCAGTGATAACGCCTCCGATGAAGTTGATTAAAATACCGATTAAGAAATAGCGAAGAGCTAAGTCTACTGTAGATAAACCAAGTTGAGTAATACCATTAGCAACACCTAAGAATACGAACAATTCACCAGGATTTACGTGTGGGAACAAACCGTTTAATGTATGGCAAGAACGAGAAGCTGCTGCATAATAAGATGGTTTGTATCTTTCTGGCATGAATTTACCAAGAGATAAAGTCATTGGATTACAGAAGAAGAATGTACCAATAACAGGTAAAATCATGTAACGAGAAATAACATTACCAGCACAGAGATGAGCGAATTTTTCAACTTTATCAGTGCCGACAAAGAGGATAATTGCATTCATTGCTACCAATAAGCAGATGAGGGTAGGAACGATACCAGAAACAAGACCGATGAACGTTTCGCCACCTTTGTTAAACATACCAATAAAACCTTGAGCTAGTAGTACTAAAGTGTCCATAAATATTCTCTCCTTTAATTTAGAATTTTTTGATTATTGTGATGCATTTTCAATGCATGTGGACGCTTCTTTTTGTTGTTTTGTATATTGTTTATATTCTTCAACGGCAGATAAGATGGCAGAGCTTGTTTGTTTGTCAAAGTTTTGGCAGTCTTTTTCAGTGATTTCTGGAAGGTAATATCCATTTAATTCATTGAAATCTTTAAATCTAGCAAAACTTGTTACACCTTGTAGTTTTTTTCCGGTGATGATTTTACAGTCATCATCTATACACAAGAGTAACAGACAACCTGCTTTAAATCTGCCTCTGGCCTTGCCGATTGCGACTCGGCCAGATTGACGAAGATTTTTTAATTCCTTATTAAATTTTTTTAATTGGTAAATATTCAATAAACCTTGGAGAAGCCACATTACTATACCTAATACAATAAATGTCCAGAACATGAGAGCTTTCCTCCTTTTTATTTATCAACTGTTAAAATTAAGTAATTTTTTTGCAGTGCTTTCATCAGTGATTAAAATATTGATTAATTTTCCTTTTAATGCACTATAGATAGCTGGAACTTTTTCGTCAGAAGCTGCAACTCCGATTACATATTTGACTTTATGTAATTGAGAAAAAGGTATGGAGATTGTCCTATCTACAACTTCAGTTGGTACTTCGTTACCATTTTTATCATAAAAACGAGTGCAAGTTTCACCGATGATACGATTACCAAAGGAAGAAGTGATGTATTCTGATTTTAGTCCATCAGTCCAAATTACGTTGGAAGCAGATGTAGGAGAACCAATACCTAAAAAGGCTACATCTAATTTATCCCATAAGTCTTGAATTCTTAAATAATTAGTATCATTTATAATTGCTTTTTTTGTTTCTGTATTTTTCGTTATAGCTGGAGCATAAAGATAATGGCTTCTAGCTTGGAATGCATTTGCAACCTTATAGCAAATTGTATTTACATGAAGGTCAACATCTAAGCTTTCAGAACCACCAACCAAAGGTACGAAATCAGCATCAACAGATGGGAAATTTTCGATAGCTGCTTGATAGCCAATAGCCCCCATGGAACGACCCCAATTAAAGCCGATTACCATTTTGTCTTTGATTAGACGTTTTAATAGATTTAGTCCGGCTTTACCTAAATTGGAATAAACTTCATCTTTATTTTCACTAGATGGGACGATATAGACTTCTTTTAAATTAAACTTTTCTTCTAACTGAGATTCAATTGTTTCAAAATTGTCTTGAGCTATGAAGATTTTTACAATACCAGTTTCTTTTGCTCTTTTTAGATATTTACTAACAGTAGAGCGGTCAATTCCTAATTTTTTAGCGATATCACTTTGTTTCATGTCGGCTCCATAATACATATGAGCGACTTTGACTAAAATTCTTCTAGATACGGGTTGCATGTTAAGACCTCTTTTCAAAATATAAATATTAAAATTTAAATATCTATAGTTATTATAAACTAAGCTGTCTAAACATGCATCATCACATATGTGATGGTATATCTCATTTGTTCCGACACCCATATAATAGCATTTATACCCCCATATTGTCAACACAAAAATAAAAAAAAAAATTTAAATATGAATTTTCTGATATTTCTTCTTAAATGTTTAAATTTATAGTAATTTAGCTCATACTTGACAGTTAGATATAGATGGATTATTATATATATAAAATTTTCGTAAGTTAAAGTGATAAAGTAAAAAAGTAAAAGGAGTATAAAAATGGTAAATCCTAAATTAAGAGATAATTTAACGGATCAGTTATGTAAGGCTATGTTAACACTCAAGGATACAGAAGAATGTTATCAGTTTTTTGAAGATATTTGTACAGTAAGTGAATTGAAAGCTTTGGCTCAAAGATTAGAAGTAGCTAGAATGCTTCGTGCTGGTCATACTTATGAAGAAGTTGTAGAACGCACAGGAGCGAGTACAGCGACAATCAGTCGAGTAAAGCGATGCTTAAATTATGGAGCAGATGGTTATGATACGGTATTGAACCGTTTAAAATAACAAAGGCAATGAATGGAGGAATATTTTTTATGAACAAAGGTCTATTATTAGAAATACCGTATGGAACAAGAGATTTTTTGCCAAAAGATGCAAAAGTAAAACGTGAGATTGAATCTAAATTGGCAAAAAATTTTAGCCTTTGGGGTTATGATGAAATTGTTACACCAACAATTGAATATGTAGATACTTTAACGATTAATAATCGTAGTGGCATAGAAACTCATCTATTTAAATTTTTTGATAAAAATAATAAAACAGTAGCTCTTCGTCATGAGATGACAACACCAATTGCGCGTGTAGCAGCTAGTAGAATGAGTGATGATATTCTTCCATATAAGCTTTCTTATATTAGTAATGTATATCGTTATGAACAGACACAAGAAGGTCGTCAATGTGAATTTTATCAAGCTGGCGTAGAATTGATGGGAGTAGCTGAAGCCTTAGGTGATGCTGAGGTAATTGCTTTAGCTGTAGATAGTTTACAAAAAGTTGGCTTGAAAAATTTTGAGGTATGTATAGGTCAAGTTGATTTTATCAATGGCATCATGCAACAAATGGGATTATCTCAAGAAAAACAATTACAAATTAGACAAGCTTTAGAACAGAGAAATTTAGTGGATTTAACTAATGCTGTAGAAGATACAAAATTGCCTAAACAAGCAAAAGAAGCATTAAAATCTATTCCAATGTTACAGGGAAAAGAAGAAGTTTTAGAGATTGCAAATAATTTGGCATTGAATGAGCAAAGTAGAAAAGCTTTAGATAATCTACATGATATTTACACTTTATTGAAAGCATATAATTTAGCAGATTTTGTAAAATTCGATTTAGGTGTTATTCGTGATTTTGATTATTATACAGGTATGATTTTTGAAGTATATGCACCAATGATAGGTTATCCAATTTGCGGTGGTGGTAGATATGACAAAATGTTATCTGATTTTGGCACAGATTGCCCTGCTACAGGTTTTGCCATGGGTATAGAAAGATTGATGTTGGCTTTAGATAAACAAAATAATATTGATGAATTTGCGAGTGATGAAAATCAAAAGGATATATATGTTGCCTATACAAGTGATAAATTAAATGATGCTATTGCTTTAGTAAATGAATTGCGTGCTGAAGGAAAAGTTGTGGAATTAGCTTTAACAAATCAAACTAAGGCGCAAGCACAGCTTTATATCAAAAATAAATTATTTAAGGAATTAATTTATTTAGAATAATGATTAAGCGTATAAGACAATTTTGGCGAGCTATTAAAGCTAAATTGACAGTAGAAGACAAAGTATTTATTGATAAATATTTAAATGATGAAGAACAAAAATTATTTTTTGCCATGCAAGTCTATGACCAACGTCATGTATTGAATGTGGCACATACAGCAAAAAAAATTATAGAGCAAAATCAATATGAAAATATAGATTATAATTTATTGATAAGAGCTTGTTTACTTCATGATGTAGGTAGAACAGCTAAAGATATTTGTTTAATGGATAAAGTAACAAGTGTACTTTTAGGAAAATTTTTACCACAAAAAAGTAAACAATGGGCTAATAGAGCTGAAAAGCTAAAGTTAAATAAAGAAAAAAGTTTTTGGCAAAAAAGAAGATATGCTTTGTATATTTATTACAATCATGCACAACTTGGCGCTGAAAAATTAAGTGGATTAGGTCTTAATAATATTGCTGAAATAATAAGATATCATCATGAAAAAGTTGACTGTAAAGCTTGTGGTGAGCTACAGATACTTTGTTTAGCGGATAGTTTAAATTGATAAAAAGAGGTTAGATTTTATGATAAAAGATGATATGCAATATTTAACGATAGCATTACCAAAAGGCAAATTATTTTATTTAGCTAAAGATTTATTTGCTAAAGTTGGTTTTGTAGCTGACAATTTAGAAGAAAAATCAAGAAAATTAGTCATAACTAATGAAGAATTAAAATTGAAATTTATCATAGCTAAAACGGCTGATGTGCCTACATATGTAGAACATGGAGCAGCAGATATAGGTGTTATTGGTAAAGACGTGTTGATGGAAGCTCAAAAAGATGTTTATGAATTATTGGATTTAGGTTTTGGCAGATGTCATTTGATGATGGCTGTGCCAAAAGATAAAAAAAGAGCAAAATTGACAGATTATACACATACACGTGTAGCAACTAAATTCCCTAATGTGGCAAAACAATTTTTCACAAGTAAGGGCATGCAGATGGAATATATAAAAATGAATGGTTCTATCGAATTAGGGCCAATCGTAGGTCTGTCTGAAAGTATCGTTGATATAGTGGAAACAGGAACTACACTTCGTGAAAATAATTTAGATGAAATAGCATTTATCGCTGAAGCTAGTGCTAGATTGATTGCCAATCGTGCAAGTTTTAAATTAAAATTTGACCGCATCAGTAAATTAGTAAAAGCTTTGGAAATGGAATTGGAAGGGGCTAATGAATAAATGGAAGTTTTAAAAGTAAAAGAATTAGGCTTAGAAGCAATACAAAAAAAATTAGATAAAGCCGCTTTCGATGAAGTGGAATTAAATCCTCGCATTCGTGAAAAAAATAAAGAATTATACGGTGAAGATTTAACAGCTAATCAGATTGTAGAACGCATTGTAAATGAAGTTCGTCATAATGGTGATGAAGCTGTAATCAAATATACAAAATTATTAGATGGAGCAGATTTCACACCTGAACAATTTTTAGTAACACAAGAAGAATATGCTCAAGCATATGAAGTAGCTGATGAAGATATCGTAAATTCTTTGCGTAAGGCTATTGAAAATGTACGTAGATATCACCAAGAACAAAAACCAAATTCATGGATTACATATAGAAATCATGGCTCTATATTAGGTCAATCTGTAATACCATTAGATAGAGTAGGTGTTTATGTTCCAGGTGGAACAGCAGCTTACCCTTCTTCTGTAGTGATGAATGTAATGCCAGCAAAAGTGGCAGGTGTTAAAGAAATCATCATGATGGCACCACCATCTCGTGATGGAAAATTAAATCCATATGTATTGATAGCTGCTAAAGAAGCAGGTGTTGATGCTATTTATAAAGTAGGTGGAGCTCAAGCTATAGCTGCTATGGCTTTTGGAACAGAAACTATTCCGAAAGTTGATAAAATCACAGGTCCTGGCAATATTTTCGTAACTCTTGCCAAAAAAGCAGTATATGGACATTGTGATATTGATATGTTAGCAGGTCCAAGTGAAATCTTGATTGTAGCAGATAAAACAGCAGACCCAGTATATACAGCAGCAGATATGTTAAGTCAGGCAGAACATGATATGCTCGCTTCTAGTATTGTACTCACTGATGATGAAGCTTTAGCAGATAAAGTTTTGGCAGAAGTAGAAAAACAATTAGCTAAATTGCCTAGAAAAGAAATTGCAAAAGCATCTTTAGAAAGAAATGGTCGCATTATTTTGACTGAAAATCTCATGCAGGCAATGGAACTTGCGAACTACTCTGCACCAGAACATATGGAAATTTTGACTGAAAATCCATTTAGTTTACTTCCTTATGTGCGTCATGCAGGCGCAGTATTTTTAGGTGCTTATTCTCCTGAACCACTTGGAGATTATTTTGCAGGGCCAAACCATGTACTTCCTACAGGTGGCACAGCACGTTATTATTCTGTATTGAATACAGAAACATTTATGAAACGTACAAGCATAATTTCATATACACAAAAAGCTTTGCAAGAGGTAAGTTCTGATATTGTTCGTTTAGCTGAAGCAGAAGGATTACAAGCTCATGCAAATGCAATAAAATTAAGAGGTGAAAAAATTGATTAAATTAAAATATAGAACTGGTTTAAAAGATATGCCTAGCTACGATGTAGTGGAGCGTGATTGGGATATAAAGGTAAATGCAAATGAGTCTAATATGAATTTGCCACCAATAATTGAAGATAGATTAATGGCACGATTAGCTTCTGTAGCTTTTAACCGTTATCCTAATGAACAAATTGAATTATTAGCAGAACAAATTGCTGATAATTTTAGATTAGATAAAGAAAATATTTTAATCGCTAATGGTTCAAGTGAAATTTTGGAAAAATTATTCTTCGCTTTTGGCGGTAGAGGTAGAAAAATAGTATATCCACAACCATCTTTTTCCATGTATAAAATCTATGCTAAATTTAGCGCCTCCATTGGTGTACCTGTGGATTTAAATGATGATTATACTTTCAATGCAAGTGATTTTGTCAATGCTGTAAAAGAAAATAAAGCTTCTCTTGCTGTTATTTGTTCTCCAAATAATCCTACTGGTACAAAAATTCCTATGGCAGATATTGAATATGTAGCCAAAAATATTGATTGTGCTTTAGTCATTGATGAAGCATATGTAGAATTTGATGGCGAGTCTGCAATGAGATTTTTAAAAGATTATCCACATTTGATGATTGCAAGAACTTTCTCTAAAGCTTATGGATTAGCTAGTGTGAGAGTAGGTTATTTGATTGCTGATAAAAAAATCATTGAAATGGTAGGCAAAGCTTGTATGCCATATCATGTAAATGTATTATCTGCTATCACTGCTGATATAGTGTATCAAATGAGAGACGAATATATTCCACGCATTCAAATGACAGTGGCAGAAAGAAAACGCATGAGCGAACAGTTGAGCAAAATTGATGGAATAACAGTTTATCCATCTGCAACTAATTTCATCTTGATAAAATATGATAAAGCTGTAGCTTTAAATGAATATCTTGAAAATATTGGTATTGGTGTGCGTTCTTTTGGCAATGCTCTAAGACTTGAAAATTGCTTGCGTATTTCTATGGGAACTAGACCAGAAAATGATGCTGTGTATAAAGCTATAAAAGATTTTGTAGAAAGTCAAAATTAAAAGGATTGAATGGTATGGATTTAAATAAAAAACGCTGTGGTGCTATAAAACGCACTACAGCAGAAACAGCTATTGATATAAAATTAAATCTTGATGGCACAGGAAAATCAAATATTAAGACTAAAATCGGCTTTTTTGACCATATGTTGACTTTATTATCAGCACATAGCTTGATAGATATGGAGATTTTCTGTGATGGTGATATAGAAGTTGATGGTCATCATAGTGTAGAAGATTGTGGTATTGCCTTAGGGCAAGCTTTTAAAGAAGCAATTGGTGATAAACGTGGTATAAATCGTTATGGAACTTTTTATGTTCCTATGGATGAAGCATTAGCTTTGGTGTCTTTAGATATAAGTGGTAGACCTTATTTAGTATGTGATATGGGTGAGTTAGCTCCTATGATTGGCGATTTTGATACAGAACTTGTCGAAGAATTTATGCGAGCTTTTGCCTTTAATGCTGGAATTACATTGCATATAAAAGTGATGTATGGAAAAAATTCTCATCATAAAGTAGAAGGTGTATTTAAAGCTTTAGGTCATGCTTTAAGACAAGCTGTAGAATTTGACCAGAGAGCATTAGATAAAATTCCTTCAACAAAAGGAGTATTAGAATAAGATAAAAATTTTTAGTTAAAGGAGTTATTCTAATGATTGCAATTGTGGATTATGGTGTAGGCAATTTATTTAGTGTGGAGAAAGCATTTTTAAAATTTTCTCCAGATGTAGTGCTTACAAGTGATGCCAAAGTAATAGAAAAAGCCGATAAAATTGTGCTTCCTGGTGTGGGGGCTTTTGGTGATTGCATGAAAAATTTTGAGCAATCAGGCTTAAAAAATTCTGTTTTAGAAGCTATTGAACAAGGAAAACCTGTAATGGGAATTTGTGTAGGTGAACAAATCATGTTTGAAGGTAGTGAGGAGTCACCAGAAGTAAAAGGCTTAGGAATTTTTAAAGGCATGGTAAAAAAAATAAATGCTCCTGGGCTAAAAATTCCGCATATGGGTTGGAATTCTATTGTTATAGATGAAGAAAATAATCAGAATGTAGATATTAATTTATTTGCAGGATTGAAAGAAGAACCATATGTTTATTTTGTACATAGCTATCAGGCTTGTCCAGAAGATAAATCCATAATTTTAGCTAAATCTAGTTATGGCGAAGAATTGGTAGCTGCTGTAGGAAAAGATAATGTAGTAGCGACACAATTTCACCCTGAAAAATCAGGTGATATTGGTTTAAAAATTATTAAAAATTTTGTAGAAGGGTGAATGAAGATTGATTATTTTTCCAGCGATAGATATTAGAAATGGTAAATGTGTACGCCTTGTAAAAGGTGATTTTAATCAGGAAACTGTATTTTCTGAACGTCCAGAAATCATGGCAAAAAAATGGGAAGATGAAGGCGGTCAGTACCTTCATTTAGTTGATTTAGATGGAGCTTTAAAAGGAAAATCACAGAATTTAGATGTTGTAGAAATGATATTAAAAACAGTGAATATCCCTGTAGAACTCGGTGGCGGTATTCGCACTATGGAAAATATCAAGCAAGTTTTAGATATGGGTGTTAGTCGTGTTATTTTAGGTTCTGTAGCTGTAAAAGATCCGCAATTAGTAAAAGATGCTTGCAAAAAATATGGCAGTGAACGCATTGTTGTAGGTATTGATGCTAAAGATGGCATTGTAGCTGTTGATGGTTGGGGCGTATCTGGAAATGTAGAAGCGAAAGAATTGGCTAAAAAAATGGCTGAAGCTGGTGTAAAACATATTATTTATACAGATATTTCTCGTGATGGCACTTTATCTGGTGTAAATGCAAAAGCGACAGCAGAACTTGCAAGTTATAGCGGGGTAAAAGTAGTAGCTTCTGGCGGAGTATCTTCTATTGAAGATATTAAAATTTTAAAAGGCTATGAACAAGATGGCATTGAAGGCGTAATCGTAGGTAAAGCTATTTATACAGATAATTTATCTTTACAAGAGGCTATAAAAATAGCTAAGGAGGATAAATAATGTACACAAAAAGAATAATCCCTTGTCTTGATGTAAAAGCAGGACGAGTTGTTAAAGGAACAAATTTCGTTTCTTTACGTGATGCAGGCGACCCTATAGAACTTGCGTCTGTATATGATAAAGAAATGGCTGATGAACTTGTTTTTTTAGATATAATAGCTTCTAATGAACAACGTGATACTATTGTAAAAGTAGCAAATGATTGTGCAAGTCAAGTTTTCATTCCATTTACCATTGGTGGAGGAATTAGAACTGTAGAAGACATGCGCAAAATGCTCAAGGCTGGTGCAGATAAAGTATCTATGAATACAGCAGCGATAAAAGACCCTTCTATAATCAAAGAGGGAGCAGAAAAATTTGGCAATCAATGTATCGTGCTTGCTGTAGATACTAAGCGAAATGGCGAAAATTCTTGGGAAGTTTATATAAATGGTGGTAGAACACCAACGGGAATAGATTGTTTAGAATGGGTGAAAAAAGCAGTTTCTTTGGGAGCCGGTGAAATCTTGCTCACAAGTATGGACGCTGATGGTACGAAAAATGGTTATGATATACCACTCACGCGTGCAGTTTCAGAAGCTGTAAATGTACCAGTAATTGCTTCAGGTGGAGCAGGAAAATTAGAACATTTTTACGAAGTATTAACAGAAGGAAAAGCTGATGCAGTACTTGCTGCTTCAGTATTCCATTATGGAGAATTTAGTATTCGTCAAGTAAAAGAATACTTAAAATCTCGTGGTGTGGAGGTTAGATTGTAATGATAGATATCGACAAAGTAAAATTTGATGAAAAAGGCTTGGTGCCAGCTGTAGTGCAAGAAGCTAATGGCAAAGTTTTAATGCTTGCATATATGAACAAAGAATCACTACAAAAAACTATAGAAACAGGATATACATGGTTTTATAGTCGTTCTCGTCAAGAACTTTGGAATAAAGGGGCAACTTCTGGCAATAAACAATCTGTCAGTGAAATTTATTATGATTGTGATGGCGATACTTTGTTGGTAAAAGTTCATCAAACAGGTATGGCTTGTCATACTGGCACATATACTTGCTTTACTGACCGCAGATTATTCCCAGATAGCAAAGATTTAGTACCTATGGCTCAACCACAGGATAATACTTCTATCGCTAAAGTTCTAAATGATTTATATGCAACAATTAAAGACCGTCAAGTAAATCCAGTAGAAGGCTCATATACTAATTATTTATTTGAAAAAGGCCAAGATAAAATCTTGAAAAAAGTGGGCGAAGAATGTACTGAAACAATAATTGCTTCTAAAAATATGGATAAAGAAGAAATTCTTTATGAAATGAGCGATTTATGGTATCATTGTCTTGTTTTATTGGCATATCATAATATTACTCCAGATGATTTATTAGCTGAATTGATGAGCAGAAGAAATGGTGGAGAATATCATAGATTTGGCAAGAAAGAAATCAAAAAAAATAAATCTTAAAGAGGAGAATTGATGATGGGACAAGCTAGACTTGACTATATGAAAGATTCTGCATGGAAGCGTGGTACTGCAAAAAAAATAGATAATTTGCCACCTTTTGAATTACCATATGCAAAAGATGCAGTATTGATTGACCTTGTAGACCCAGATGTATTACCAGATGCACAGGTGAACTTTTTGGAAATGATAGAAGTTCGTTCTACACTTCGTCAATATGATGATACAAAAGAATTATCTAATAAAGAATTATCATATCTGTTATGGTGTACTCAAGGCGTGAAAATGGTAATGCAGACAAAGACTATTAGAAATGTACCTTCTGCTGGCGGTAGAAATGCATTGGAAACATTTTTATACATTCGCCGTGTTGAAGGCATAAAACCAGGTTTATATCGCTTTTTACCATTAGAGCATAAATTATTATTAGTATCTGACGCAGAAGATATTGAAGAAAAAATCTGTAGCCAATTTTCTACAGTAGGTGTAGCAAATAATGTAGCTGTAGTATTTTTATGGACGGCTGTTTATGAAAGAATGGATTGCATGTTTGGTGAAAGAGCATATCGCTATATTTATTTAGATGCTGGACATGTTTGCCAAAACTTATATTTAGCAGCACAGACAATGCATATAAAAGTATGTGCATTAGGTGCTTTTGATGATGAAGTTTTAAATCAAAATCTCGGTTTTGATGGAGAAAATCAATTTGTTGTCTATGGTGCTGGTGTAGGCAAATAGGATAGCTTAAAAAAGAATAAATTGGAATAAAAGAACTCAATTAAGTGGTATTTATGAATATTACTTAATTGAGTTTTTTGTATATAATTTAGTTTTTCCGCATAAAAATATAATGAGGAAATTTTTATAATATTTAAAATAAAATACAAAAATATTTCCGCATGTTGCGGAAAACAATCAATCTATGATGGATTGCTGATTTTTGATACAATTTAATCAAGTTAAGGGAGTATTGAAAATGGCAAAGATTAATAAACGAAGAAAGAAAATATTTGATATGTTAAAAGAACATCAAGCAGGATTAAGTGGAGAATTTATGTCTCAACAGTTAGGTGTTTCTTCAAGAACAATACGTTCAGATATAAAAGCTTTACAAGAATATTTAGTTGAATATGATATACGAATAATTTCTAGCCCTAATAAGGGATATCGCTTTAATAAATTTGAGCAACTTGATACTGCTGAACAAAATTTGTTTCAAGAAGGTGTTAGTAATTTAGAAACAGCAAAACAAAGGATAAATTATATATTGTATAGACTGTTAGAAAATACTTTTAAAGATATTGTTATTACACAAAATGATTTAGCAGAAGAAATGTATATAAGTTTATCTACATTAAAGATGCATTTAAATGAAGTAAAAGATATCTTGCAAAAATATGATTTAAAAGTTACACAATATAAAACAAAGGGTATAAAGGTTATTGGTGAAGAAGTTAAGATACGTTATTGCATAGTAGATATGATAAATACATGTAGTACAGAAAAATTTTTCCAGAAGATTTTAGCAAATGTAGATATTGAGTTATTAGATAAAATAATAAAAGAAACATTAAGTTATAAAAAAATACAATTAGCAGATAGATCTAAAGAAAAATTTTGTCTACATATAGCAATAGGCATGCAACGTTCTAATTGTAATAAATTTGTATCCTATCCATCTAGTATTGCTAATAAAATAGAAAATACTTTTGAATATAATGTGGCTAAAGAGTTAATAGATAATATATTAAAGAAAATGAATATAGATATAGCTTGTTCTGAAGTATATTATATTGCTCAATGTTTATTAGCTAGTAAGAAGTTAACAGATATTAGTGAATCTATGGATAAAAAACATGTAAAAAAATTAGTAAATATAATTCTAAAAGAAATTCATGAAAAATTATCTATTGATTTTACTAATGATGAATATTTAATTGATGGTTTAACTTTACATTTAAACATAGCATTAACAAGAATACAATTTCAGATGAATATTAGAAATGAATTGTTAGAGACTATAAAAAATGATTATCCGTTGGCATTTCAAATGGGGGTAATTGCTGGTAAGATTGTTGAGCAATATGACAATATAAAAATTAATGAAAATGAAATTGGTTATATAGCTTTACATTTTGGCGCAGCATTAAGCAGAAATGGTATAAAAGAAAATATTAAAGCCAAAAATATAATAATAGTATGTTCTTCAGGATTAGGAATATCTGTATTATTAAAAGCGAAAGTCGAAGAATATTTTCATAATAGATTAAATGTAATAAAAGTTATGCCAAGTTATGAGATTAATAGTCAAATATTAGATAATGTAGATTATGTATTGTCCACAGTACCATTAAAAAATATTAAATCAGATAAAATAATTAAAATTAATCGTATGTTGCAAAAAGAAGATGTAGAAAATATTGAAAATAAAATTTTTCATAAAGAAACTACAGAATTATTAGAAATTACAACATTTTTTAATAAAGATAATTTTTATATTGGTAAAAATTTTGAAACAAAAGAAGAATGTATAAATTTTTTAGCAGATGAAGCAATAAAAAAAGGATTAATGAATAATAATGCTAAAATGTCTATATTTGAAAGAGAAGAAATGTCATCTACATCAATAGGTGATTTAGTAGCTATACCTCATCCTATTTATAATGAATGTGGAACATCTTTTATATCTATATTGATTTTAAATAAGCCTATTATTTGGGATGATTTATTTGTACAAGTGGTATTTCTTTTAAATGTAGAAAAAGGAAAAATGAATTTATGGGAACCAATGTTTTTGAAATTATATAATTATATAAAATCAAAAAATGGAGTTAATTCAATATTAAAAAATAAATCTTATGAAGTTTTTATTAATGAATTTGAAAAAATGTTTTAAAAGTAGAATTAAATAACAAATTATGGAGATAGGAATATGAATATTATTTTAAAAAGAGAACTTATTTTATTAGATATAGATGTTAATGATAAATTAGATGTATTAGAAGTAATGGCAGATAATCTACATCAATTAGGATATGTAAAAGATACATATAAAAAAGCTGTTATTGAAAGAGAAAAAGTCTTTGCAACAGGATTACCAACTTTAATTGGTGGAGTAGCTATACCGCATACTGATATTCAGCATGTAAATATTCCAGCTATAAGTATTGCTAGATTAAATAAGGCTGTTGATTTTGTAATCATGGGTGATGATAGTAACACTGTAAAAGTTGATTTGATTTTTATGTTAGCAATGAAAGAAGAACATGCACAGTTAGAACTATTACAAAGTTTGATGGGAATTTTGCAAGATGAAAATGCTTTAAATTATATTAAAAATGAAAAATCTATAGATAACATAAAAAATTTTATTAGTGATAAATTACAATTAGGTAACTAAGAGTAATAAAATAAATTAAATATTTTTAAGGAGTGTTTTATATGGAAAAGAAAATTGTTTTAGTTGCTTGTGGGACAGGAATTGCTACTTCTACAGTAGTTAATGATGCAGTTACAAAACTTGCGAAATTAAATAATATTCCAGTAGAAATTATTCAATGCAAAATGATGGAAGTACCTAGTTATGCTGATAGAGCAAATTTACTTATTACAACAACAGTAGCAGATAAAAGTAAATATAATTTTCCAGTAATTAATGCTAGAGCATTTTTAACTGGAATTGGCTTAGACAAAACAAAAGAAGAAATTCTTGCAGAGTTAAAAAAATAAGATAGCATAATTAAAATCAATTACTAGTAGAACATAAAAATATGTTCTACTAGTAAAATTCAATAAAAGGAGAAGGCTTATTATGGAAAATTTAGTTCCTATGTTTCAAGCGTTTTTAGGATTAGGACCGACGGTTATATTACCAGTATTTATATTTATTATTGGATTAATTTTTAGATGTGGTCCAGCAAAATCATTTCATTCTGGTCTTACTATTGGAGTGGGATTTGTAGGTATTAATTTGGTAGTAGCATTACTCTGTGATAATCTTGGCCCAGCAGCACAGGCCATGATTAAAAATTTTGGAATACAATTAAATGCAATAGACATAGGTTGGCCAGGTTCTGCTAGTATGGCATGGGCATCACCTATTGCAGCCTTTGTTTTACCATTAGCTTTAGTTGTAAATATTATTATGTTATTTACAAAGACAACAAAAACTATGGATGTTGATATTTGGAATTATTGGCATTTTACATTTTGTGGTGCATGTGTTTATGCTTTAACAGGAAGTTTTTGGCAAGCTATTATTGCAGCTATTATTTTTGAAATTGTTGTATTAAAAATAGCGGATTGGACAGCTCCGTATATGGAAAAATATTTTGATTTACCAGGTGTATCTGTACCAACAGGTTCTACTTGTTCGTATGCTCCATTAGGTATACCTTTGATTTGGTTGATTCAAAAAATTCCAGTAATTAAAAATTTAAAAGCAGATCCAGATTCTATTCAAAAACGTTTTGGTATTTTTGGTGAACCAATTTTTATGGGACTTTTTTTAGGTGCAGTATTGGGGGTTTTAGCTGGATATAGTGCAGGTGAAGTAGCTAAAGTTGGTATGGCTATGGCAGGTGTTATGGTTTTAATGCCTCGTATGGTAAAACTTTTAATGGAAGGATTAATTCCAATTTCTGAAGCGGCACGTAATGTATTACAAAAACGTTTTGGTGAAAATGCAAATATTTATATTGGTTTGGATGCAGCAGTAACTACAGGACATCCAGCAGTAATAGCAACTGCTTTAATTTTAGTACCAATAACAATATTATTAGCTGTAATTCTTCCAGGAAATAATGTATTACCTTTTGGTGATTTAGCAACTATTCCATTTATAGTAGCAATGATTGTAGCAGCTGCACGTGGAAATATAGTTCATTCCGTATTAGCAGGTATTGTAGTAATTAGTTTATCTTTATTAATGTCAACTGCTATGGCAGAATTTCAAACAACAATGGGTGTTATTGCAAACTTTAAAATGCCAGAAGGCTCAACACTTATATCTAGTATAGACCAAGCAGGAAACTTAATTAATTTTATAATATTTAAGGCATTTGCTTTATTCAATTAGATTAATAAAATATAGAGCTGACACTTTTGAAATGTGGCAGCTCTGTAGAAACAAAGAGGGGAATATAAAATGAAAGCATTAGTAAAAATGGAACCAGGTGCTGGTAATTGGCAAATAATTGATAAACCAGAACCTACAATAAATAAAGACCAAGTAAAAATAAAAGTTGAATATATTGGTGTTTGTGGTAGTGATATTCATACATATGAAGGTCATTATAATATTAATGCTAAAGATTTAATTATAGGGCATGAATTTGCTGGAATTGCTGTAGAAGTAGGCGAAAATGTAAAACATGTAAAAGTTGGAGATAAGGTAACATCAGAAACTACTTTTGAAATTTGTGGAAAGTGTAGATACTGTTTAGAAAAAGAATATAATTTGTGTCCAACTCGTAAAGGATTAGGTACACAACAAGATGGAGCATGTGCAAATTATATTGTAGCTAGAGGAGCTAGTGTACATGTACTACCTGAAAATTTATCTTGTAAAGAAGCTGCAATAACTGAAGCAGCAGCTTGTGCTCATCATGGTGTTTGTAAAGCAACTATAAAAAAAGGAGATATTGTTTTAGTATTAGGTCCAGGACCAATTGGATTACTTGTGGCACAAATTGTAAGAGCAAAAGGTGGCACAGTAGTAATGACAGGTTTAACTAAGGATAGTGAACGATTAAAAGTTGCTAAAGAAAAATTTGGTATAGATTACATTGTAGATGTACAAAAAGATGATCCTCATGAATTAGTTAATAGTCTTACTGATGGATATGGTGCAGATATTTGTTATGATTGTACAGGTGCTGTTCCTTCAATGCATTTAGGAATGGATTTATTAAGAAAAAAAGGACAATATGTTCAGGTAGGTTTATTTGCTAAAGATGAAGTTGTAGTAGATTTTTCAAAAATTATCCAAAAGGAATTAGTTGTTTCTGGAAGCCGTAGTCAGAATACTCATGATTGGCCTGCAACTTTAAATTATATGGCAAATGGGGATATACGAGCAGATTTAATGATAACAGATGAATTAAATATTGATGAATGGGATAAAGCTTATAAATTAATGAAATCTGGTGAAACTATAAAAATTGTATTAAAACCATTACCTGAAAATAAATAAAAAACTGAATAGAGGGAATTTTCTTGAAACAAATAGTAATTGGTTCAGACCATGCTGGTTATAAAATGAAACAATTTTTAATACAGCAATTGCAAGAGGCTGGTTATGATGTGGAAGATAAAGGAACTTATAGTGAAGATTCTGTAGATGCTGGTGCTTATGCTATAAAAGTCTGTGAAGATGTAGCTAATAATTTAGATACTAAATACGGTATTTTAATTTGTGGTACAGGTATTGGTATGTCAATGATGGCCAATAAAGTAAAAGGTATAAGAGCGTCTTTAGTAAGTGATTTATTTTCAGCAGAAATGACAAGAGCTCATAATAATGCAAATGTTTTGTGTATGGGAGCAAGAATTATTTCTGAATATATGGCATGGGAATTTACAAAAGTTTGGCTTAGCACAGAATATTTAGGTGGAAAATATGCTAAACGTGTAGAAGCCATGATGAATTACGAAAAAAATAGATAAATATAAAATAATAGTCATTATATAAAAAATAATTATCCCAATATTCTGGATAATTTGGAATTAAAGGAGGTATAGCCTAATGAATATAGAGCAAAAATCTGTAAATGCTATTCGTGTATTAGCAGCAGATACT
This sequence comes from Megamonas sp. Calf98-2, assembly GCF_900110235.1. NCBI lineage: Bacteria > Bacillati > Bacillota > Negativicutes > Selenomonadales > Selenomonadaceae > Megamonas > Megamonas sp. Calf98-2. The sequence continues at coordinate 78,481 of NZ_FOCY01000004.1, forward strand.
GTACAAAAAGCTAATTCAGGTCATCCTGGTATGCCACTTGGTAGTGCAGCAATGGCATATGAATTATGGGCTAATCATTTAACACATAATCCTAAAAATCCTAAATGGGTAAATAGAGATAGATTTATTTTATCAGCAGGGCATGCTTCAAGTTTATTATATTCACTTCTTCATTTATTTGGATATGGTTTAACTATTGAAGATATGAAAAACTTTAGACAAGATAATTCTTTAACACCTGGTCATCCAGAATATGGTCATACTGTAGGTGTAGAAGCAACTACAGGACCATTAGGTGCTGGTATGGGAATGGCTGTAGGTATGGCTATGGCTCAAGCACATATGGCAGCTACTTTTAATACTGAAGATTATAATATTATTGATCACTATACTTTTGTATTAGGTGGCGATGGTTGTATGGAAGAAGGAATATCTTCGGAAGCATTCTCGTTAGCTGGTACATTAGGTTTAAGTAAATTAATTGTTTTATATGATAGCAATAATATTACTATTGAAGGTAATACAGATTTAGCATTTACAGAAGATGTAAATAAACGTATGGAAGCATTTGGTTTCCAGACTTTAACTGTTGAAGATGGTAATAATTTAGAAGAAATTAGCAAAGCTATTGAACTTGCTAAGTCAGAAAAGACAAAACCATCATTTATTACAGTAAAGACTAAAATTGCATTTGGTTGCCCTGCTAAAGAAGGTAGTGAATCCTCACATGGTTCACCATTAGGTGAAGAAAATGTAAAAGCTTTACGTGATAATCTTGGTTGGGAAGAACAAGAAGCATTTGTAATTCCACAAGATGTATATGATAATTTTGCTCAAAAAGCTAAAAAAGGACAAGATGCTGAAGATAATTGGAATAAATTATTCAAAGCTTATTGTGAAAAATATCCAGAAAAGAAAGAACTATGGGATAAATATTTTGCAGTAATCGATGATGAAAAATTATTAAATTGCGATGAATTTTGGTCTTATGAAGATAAACCGCAAGCAACAAGAAGTTTATCTGGAAATATGATTAATTTCTTAGCTAAAATTATGCCAAATTTCTGGGGCGGTAGCGCTGACCTTGGACCATCAAATAAAACTGTAATTAAAGATGGCGGAAGTTTTAGCAAGAATAATTATTTAGGTAGAAATATCCATTATGGTGTTCGTGAATTTGCTATGGCAGCAATTGCCAATGGTATTACTTTATATGGTGGTACAAAAACATTTGTAGGTACATTCTTTGTATTTAGTGATTATTTAAAACCAATGGCAAGATTGGCTGCTTTGATGAAAATACCTGTAACTTATGTATTGACACATGATAGTATTGGTGTTGGTGAAGATGGACCAACTCATGAACCTATTGAACAGTTAGCAATGCTTCGTGCTATGCCTAATATTAATGTGTTTAGACCAGCTGATGCTACAGAAACTGCTGCTGCATGGTATAGCGCAATTACAAGTAAAAATACACCAACAGTTCTTGCATTATCTAGACAGAATTTACCACAAATAGAAGGTAGTAGTAAAGAGGCTTTAAAAGGTGGCTATATTATAGCAGAGTCTATAAAAGCAAAACCAGATGCCATAATTATTGCTAGTGGTTCAGAAGTTAGTTTGGCTGTAGAGGCTAAAAAAGAATTGATGGAAAAAGGTTTTGACATTCGTGTTGTAAGTATGCCTTGTATGGATATTTTTGAACAACAAAGTGATGAATATAAAGAAAAGATATTACCACAAACTGTAGAAAAACGTTTAGTTGTGGAAGCAGGCTCTAGCATTTGCTGGGGTAAATATCTTGGCTTTAAAGGTAAATCTGTAACTATTGACACATTTGGAGCATCAGCACCAGCTAATGTATTATTTAAAAAATATGGATTTACTGTTGAAAATGTAGTTAATAAAGCATTATCTATGCTTAAATAAATTTATAAAAATTTTTACACATACCCTACCAAAATCCCTAATTTTGGAGTGTCCTTTTTGTGAATATACAAAATAAGGGCACTCTTATTTTTATTAAAATATAAAATTATAAGGAATGATGAAAATGACAGTAGTATTATCCCCTTCAATATTAGCAGCAGATTTTAGTTGTTTAGCTGATGATGTAAAAAGATTAGAACAATCTGGTATAAAAGATTTACATTTAGATGTAATGGATGGACATTTTGTAAGTAATATTACTTTTGGTATAGATTTAATAAAACATTTAAGACCAAAAACTAAAATGAATTTTGATGCACATTTAATGGTAACAAATCCAAATGTATTATTAAATGGATTAAAAGAAGCAGGTGTTAATTCTGTAACAGTACATGTAGAAGCATGTAAACATTTATATCATACAGTAGAAACTATTAATAAATTAGGTATGCAAGGCGGAGTAGTTTTAAATCCTTCAACAAATTTTGAGTCTTTAAAATATATGGCAGAAGATAATATTATTAAAAAAGTATTAGTAATGTCTGTTGAACCTGGATTTGGTGGGCAAGCATATTTGCCAATGAGTACAAAGAAAATAAAAGATTTAGCAAATTGGAGAGATGAAAATAATTATAATTTTATTATTCAAGTAGATGGTGGTATTAATTTAAATAATATACAAACAGTTGTAGATGCAGGTGCAACAGATATAGTAATAGGTTCATCAATTTTCAAACATAGAGAATTAGAAAAAAATGTGGCAGATTTTAGAAAACTATTAAGTTTATAATAAAAAAATGGATGTGGATATATTGATTAACAAAAATGTTTTACCTATGCCGGCAGTATCAGCTTCTGTATCTTGTATGGATTTAGGAAATTTAGCGGATAGTATAAAAAAAGTAGAAGACTCAGATGTAGCATTTTTTCATTATGATGTTGTAGATGGTAGATTTAATAAATGTTATATATTAGGAGATATTCTTTGTGATTATTTAAAAAAGAATAGTAGATTGCCCATAGAAGTACATTTAGCTGTTTATGATATAGAAAATTATATAGAAGTTTTTGCTCAAAAAAAAGTAGAATATATAGCAGTTCATTATGAAGCCATGAAAAATCCTAAAGAGATTTTTGCTAAGATACGTAGCTTAGGGGCAAAACCTGTATTAGCTTATAGAGCAGATACCGAGCCAAAAGATGATTTAATAGAACTTGCTCCTTTATGTGAATGGATTTTAAAGCTTACTGTAAATCCAGGATTTGCAGGTCAAAAAATAAATCCAGAAGCAATAAAACATATAAAGATGATGAGTGATATGTTAAAACAAAATAATATTAAAACACGCATTCAAGCAGATGGAAATGTAAACAAAAATACAACAAGAATGCTTGCTGAAGCAGGTACCACAATTTTCACTGGAGGAACTTCAGGGTTATTTTTGGCAGGTAAAAGTATACAAGAAAATTTGAGAGAACTATTAGCACCGACAAAAGAATTTATTGATTAATAAAAAAATAGCTGTAGCGAATTGAGTTATCATTTTGTTACAGCTATTTATCTTTATTTTTAGTGAAGTTAGCACTAATTTATTATTGCCAAAATAATTTTTATAGTATATATTTATTTTAGTTATTTACAAAAATTTTACATACAGTAATAAATAGACTTAAGAAAGGGCGTTTTGTGTTGTTGAATAAAGGTTTTATAGGAAAACTTACAGGTTATTTACAAAGAATTTTTGATGAACATTTTATGTTTATCATGATTTTATTTATAATTAATAGTTTAACTACAGCGTGGTCACTTTTTGATGAAGACAAAATAGATGTGGCTATTGGATATATTTTTTCTGTATGGTTAGGTTCATTGATAATAACTTGTCTTATTGATTTATTGCCAAAACGATTTTTGCAAAAGATTGTAAAAGCAGTATTGGTTATACCAATAGGGCTTATATTTATTGGTGAATTTTTTACAATGTATTGCTATAAGGCTTTGATTGGCACAGGTATTATAAATTCTGCACTTGAAACAAATATGCGAGAAGCTACAGAATTTTTCTCTATGTATATAGGTTTTTCAGGAGTGGTTTCTGTCATTGTTTTAATTGCTTTAATTGTAGGTTTATATAAATATAATCCACTGAAAAAAATCACTTTAAAACAAAAGACAAAATCAGGTATAGTATGTACTTTGATGGTTTTAAGTGTGTTTTATACTATAAGAATGTTTACTGTATATACAGACTTTATTTGGGACGATGAAGTCTTACCAGTGCAAAGGGTATATGCTTCTACTTCTGTCGCTGTAAGAAATATGCAAGCATATAAAGAATTATCTTCTCAAGTAAATAGTAAAGTGGAACTTACGGAAAATAATAGTCAGATAAAAAATATTGTATTTATTTTAGGCGAGTCTACAAATAGAAACCATATGCATCTTTATGGTTATTATTTACCGAATACACCAAATCTTGATGCTTTAAATGAAAAAGGTGAAATCAGTGTTTTCCGCGATGTAGTAAGTCCTCATTCTACTACAATTGCTGTATTGAGTAAGTTATTTACATTTTGTAATCGTGAATCAGACCAGGAATGGTATCATTACAATAATTTAATTGATGTAATGAATGCAGCAGGATATAAAACACATTGGTTATCTAATCAGGAAACTTCAGGTGTTTGGGGCAATGTAGCTCAGATTTATGCAGCTCATAGTGATGTGAGTGCATTCACTCGTATTCGCGATTCAAGAGAGGATTATGGTATCGTTGATGGCGAATTATTCCCTCTTATTGATGATGCTATAGCAAATAGAAGTGAAGATAAAAATTTCTATGTAGTTCATTTAATGGGTGGACATGGATTATATTATAATCGTTTCCCTTATAGTTTTAGTAAATTTAGTAAAGATGATATCAATTTACCAATTACAGATGGTAAAAAAGAAATCGTAGCTCAATATGATAATGCGCTTTATTATAATGATTATATAGTAAGCAGTATTATTGATAAATTCCGTGATAGTGAAACTTTAGTTATTTATGTTCCTGACCACGGTGAAGCTGTATATGATGAAGGCGAAGATATGTCTGGTCATATTGAAGAAAATCCTACACATCATATGATTGAAATACCAGTTATTATGTGGGCATCAGAAAAATTCAGAGCAAAATATCCTGAAAAATGGGAGCAAATCAAAAAAGCTGCTGATAGACCTTATATGACAGATGATATGATTCATACTGTTATGGATTTAGCAGATATAAAAACGGCTGAATTTGACCCTACAAGAAGTATTGTAAATGATAAATTCAATGAACAAAGACCTCGTATCTTTGATGGTATGGATTATGATGCAGAAATAAAAAATAAAAGATAAATAATAGAAAAATCCCTAATACGGCATTTTGCTGTGTTGGGGATTTTTTTGCTGTTTATAGCATGGTTTTTTACTGTTTTTACATTATTTTTGCATATATATTGCTTGCTTTTACAAAGTTTATATAAATTTACAAGATTTTCATAAAATTATTACAAGATAATGATAGAGGTAAAAGTTAAATTTTGGTTAAATAGATGATGTTGAATTAAGTATGTTATTAAAATTAAAAATTAATTGAATGAGGGTAAAAAATGTTAGAGTTAAAAAAGATTAGGAAATCATATGAAGGAATAGAAGTTCTTAAAAATATTAACTTAAAAATAGAAAAAGGAGAAATCGTTTCTATTTTGGGACCATCTGGTTGTGGTAAAACTACTTTATTAAATTTAATTTTAGGGCTTACTCAAGTAAGTGAAGGCAGAATTATTTTTGATGGTGAAGATATAACACAGATGCCAATGGAAAAACGTGGTTTTAATATCGTATTTCAGGATTATGCGTTATTCCCTAATTTAAATGTATATGAAAATATTGTTTACGGATTAAAAAATAAGCCAAATATTTCTACAACAAAAGAAGTTCAAGACTTAATCAATTTATTAGGTTTAGGCAAACATTTAACAAAGAAAATCGAAGAATTATCTGGTGGACAGAAACAAAGAACTGCACTTGCTAGAACTTTGGTGATGAAACCTAAAATTTTATTATTAGATGAGCCTTTATCTGCTTTAGATGGTGTTATCAAAGAATCTATCAAACAGAAAATTAAAGAAATAGCTCGTGATTTTAAATTGACTACAATCATAGTTACACATGACCCAGAAGAAGCATTGACTTTATCTGATAAAGTTTTGATTGTAAATGAAGGTCAGATTTCTCAATTTGGTACACCAGAGGAAATCATTAAAAAACCTGCAAATGATTTTGTAAGTGAATTTATTTTACGTCAGTTAGAAATCAAACGAAATAATATCTTAGAATTATTTTGGGATGGTAACAATAGAGATAGAAAAGAGATTCTTCAGGTGGGTTAATGATGAATATTTTAAAAACTAAACAAAAAGAATTACAGATGATTTTTATAGCTGTAATTATAATTTTTGCAGGATTTTTATTACTACCGTTTATAGAGATTTTATATCAATCTATAGCAGTAGGTGATGGTGTAGGTTTAAAACATTTTGCCACAATGTTAGATGAAGATAAATTTGCTATGGCTTTTGGCAATAGTATAGCAATTGCTTCAACTAGTGCGATTTTAAGTACGTTATTAGCATTTATTTTAGCTTATACTATCCACTATACAAATATAAATAAAACAGCTAAGCGTTTAATTCAAATATTGGCTATAGCACCTATGTTTTTGCCAACAATTACATATGGATTTGCAATAATTTATTCTTTAGGAAAACAAGGTTTTTTAACAAAAGTATTCAATATACAAATTGATATTTATGGTTTTAATGGTTTGTTGATAGGTTATATAATCTACACCATGCCAATAGCATTTTTACTCATTTATAATGCTATGAAATATATCGATAAGAAATTCATGATTGTATCAAAAATCATGGGCGATAGTTTATTTAAAACTTTTAGACAGACACTTATTAGACCATTATTAGGAACACTTGCAGCTTCGTTTATACAATGCTTTTTCTTATGTTTCACAGATTATGGTATTCCAGCTTCAGTCGGTGGTAAATATCAGGTAATTGCTACAGTTTTATATGAAGAAATGATGGGAAGTATTCCTGATTTTAATCGTGGTGCTGTAGTAGCTATTGTGATGTTATTACCATCAATTATTAGTATTGCTTTATTATGTTATCTACAACGTTACAATGTGCGTTATAACAAAATTTCTCAAGTGGAATTGAAAGTAAACAAAGTGCGTGATTTTGTTTGGGGCGGATTATCTACTGTTATTTTAGTGATGATTTTATCCATGTTCGTTGTAATCTTCATGATACCATTTATTGATGAATGGCCATATCGTATGCAATTTACAACAGCGCATCTCGTAGAAATTTTAAATGATTCTAGCATTATTGATGTATATACAAATTCCTTATTAGTGGCTACTTTATCTGCTGTAGTGGGACTTGTTGTATCTTACGGTGCAGCTTTAATCACTGCTAGAAGTAATTTTATCAATGAAAAGAAATTTGCCATTGAAGCGATTGCTTTGATTACAAATACAATTCCAGGTATGGTAATTGGTATTGCTTATATGATGTTCTTTTCAGGAACTACACTACAAAATACTTTTGCTTTAATTATCATTTGTAATGTAATTCACTTCTTCTCCACACCATATTTAATGCTTAAAAATTCTTTAGAAAAATTAAATAAATCATGGGAAAATACAGCTTTGTTGATGGGTGATAGTTGGTTTAAAACATTATATAGAATTATCACACCAAATATAAAAACTACTATTTTTGAAGTATTAGGATATTACTTTATCAATGCCATGGTAACTATTAGTGCAGTTATTTTCATAGCTGGTGCTCAGACTATGGTTATTACAGCCAAAATAAAAGAATTACAGTATTTTGGTAAATTTAATGAAATCTTCGTATTATCCATGCTGATTTTAGCTACAAATTTAATTGTAAAAGGTCTATTGACTGTATTAGCTAAAAAGAAAATCAGTGTGAAAAAAGAGAAAAAAGAAATGATTATAAAGGGAGAGGCTATAGTATGAAAAAGAAAAAAATCTTATCAATGTTATTAGCAGGTATGGCATTATGTGCGTCTATGCTATTTGGTGGTTGTGGTACATCTGGTAGCGATAGTGCATCTAGTGGAAATGATGGAAAAGTAGTTATTTATTCTAATGCAGATGATGAAGCAGTAGATGCTATGAAAAAAGCATTAGATAATAATGGTTTTAAAGATAAATATATGTTCCAGACTTTTGGTACTTCTGAACTTGGCGGTAAATTAATGGTAGAAGGTAAAAATATTGAAGCTGATGTAGTAACTATGAGTTCTTTCTACTTAGATAGTGCACAAGAAAAAAATAAAATGTTCACAGATTTAACTTTTGATTATAAACCATTAACTGAAAAAGTTAATTTCTATGCACCAATCACTTCTCAAGAAGGCACTATCATTGTAAATACTGAAAAATTAAAAGAAGCAAATCTTCCAATGCCAAAAAGCATCAAAGATTTAGCAAATCCTATTTATAAAGACCAAATTTCTGTAACAGATGTAAAAGCATCATCTACAGCTTGGTTATTAATTCAAGGTTTAGTTTCTGCTTACGGTGATGAAGAAGCTAAAAATATTTTAGGTGGCATTTATAAAAATGCAGGTCCACATATTGAAAATTCTGGTTCTGCACCACTTAAAAAAGTTCGTGCTGGTGAAGTGGCTATCGGTTTTGGTTTAAGACAGCAGGCTGTTGCTGATAAATTAAAAGGTTTACCTATTGATTTTGTAGATCCAACAGAAGGTAATTTCTCTTTGACTGAATCTATTGCAGTTGTAGATAAGGGCGATAAAACAAATCCACTTGCAATGCAAATGGCAGAATGTATTATTCACAATGCTAGAGTAGATTTATTAAAATCTTATCCAAATCCAATTTATGAAGGTGAAGCTTCTGATTCTGTAAATAAATCAGCATATCCAAAAACTTTTGCTGAAAAATTATCTGTTGATTTATTGAAAAAACATCAAGATTTATCTGAAGCAGCTAAACAACTTTAATTTTAATGATTTATTTTAGGGTATATGTAGTTAAATACAATTAATATGCAGAATAAGAAATTTCTTAATACAAAGAGAAAATCTTTAGTATTAGGAAATTTCTTAATGTAGAGGACAGTTTGATATTTTTAGTTAACATGATTATAAAGAAAGGTGTATAAAAATGAAAAATTATAAATTATTAACTCCAGGGCCACTCACTACTACTGAAGCAGTGAAAAAAGAAATGATGTTTGACCATTGCACATGGGACGATGATTACAAAAAAATTACATTATCCATCATTGATGATTTATTAGAATTAGCACATGTAGATAAAGAAAAATATACAGCAATTCTCATGCAGGGCAGTGGAACTTTTGGTGTAGAATCTGTACTTACTTCTGTTGTTGGCGAAGATGATTGTTTATTAATCTGTGCAAATGGCGCTTATGGTAAACGTATGGCAGAAATTGCTCAACATGCCAAAATAACTTATAAAATGTATTTACAAGATTTTGATAAAATTCCAGATGCAAAAGTTGTAGAAGAATTATTGCAGGAAAATCCACAAATTACACACGTTTCTATAGTTCATAGTGAAACAACTTCTGGTATTTTAAATGATATTGAAGCTGTGGCAAAAGTAGTTAAAGCATATGGAAAAACTTTAATAGTTGATGCTATGTCTAGCTTTGGCGGTGTGGATATTGAAGTTGAAAAATTAGGCATTGATTTTATCATCAGTAGTGCAAATAAATGTATTCAGGGTGTGCCAGGTTTTTCCTTTATCATTTGTAATCGTGAAAAATTAATGCAATCTAAAGGTAAAGCAAGAAGTCTTTCTTTAGATTTATATGAACAATGGGAAACTATGAGCAAAGATGGTAAATGGAGATTTACTTCACCTACACATGTAGTATTAGCTTTTGCTCAAGCTATTAAAGAATTAAAAGCAGAAGGCGGTATTGTAGCTAGAAATAAACGTTATAGTGAAAACAATCGCATTCTTATCGAAGAAATGGCAAAACTTGGTATAAAACCATATATTGAAAGCACTCATCAAGGTCCAATCATCACTACATTCTATTATCCAGAAAATAGTAATTTTGATTTTGCTGAAATGTATCAATATATTAAAGACAGAGGATATGCTATTTATCCAGGTAAAATAACAGATGCACAGACTTTCCGCATTGGTACTATTGGGGAAATTTATCCAGAAGATATGTATAAATTATCTAGCATTATGACAGATTTTCTTAATAGTAAAAAATAATTGTAGTTGAGATTTTAATTTTAGTGGAGATTTAATTAAGTAAGGAGAATTTATTAATGAAATACGAAGGTATTATTTTTGATTGGGCAGGCACTACAGTAGATTATGGTTGTATGGCACCAGTAAGAGCTTTTGATGAAGCTTTTAAATCTTTTGGCATTGAACCTACAATGGAAGAAATCAGAAAACCAATGGGAATGTTAAAAATTGACCATGTAAGAACAATGCTTCAAATGGAACGCATCAATAATTTATGGAAAGAAAAATATAATCGAGATTGGACAGAAGATGACGTACAAAAAATCTATGAAATCAGTGAACGTAAAATCTTTGAAGTTTTAGATAAATATACAGATATAAAACCACATGTATTAGAAACAATTATTGAAATTAGAAATAAAGGCTTAAAAATTGGTTCTACTACAGGTTATACAAGTGATATGATGAAAATCGTAACAGATAGAGCAAAACAGCAGGGATATACTCCTGATTTTTGGATTAGCCCTGATATGGTAAATAGTAAAGGTCGTCCATATCCTTATATGATTTTCCGCAATATGGAAGCTTTAGAATTAACTTCTGTGGATAAAGTATTAAAAGTTGGCGATACTATTGCAGATATTAAAGAAGGCGTTAATGCTGGTATTGATACTGTAGGTATCATCGAAGGCAGTTCTTTGATGGGCTTAAGTCAAGAAGAATATGAAGCACTATCTGAAGATAAGAAAAATGCAATGGATTTAAAAGTAGTATCTGCATATCAAGATGCTGGTGCGAAATATATTATTAGAGATATCAGTGGTTTATTAGATATTTTAAAATAATAGATGAATTTATAAAGGCTGTAATAATTGAACGCGATAGATTATTACAGCCTTTTTTGATGAGATTTTTAATTAAATTTTATAATTTTAAAATTTAAATTTCACAAAGATTATTTATAATGTAGTTAGGTGATGTACTCCCACCACTTTCGCTATCGCTTAGAAGTGGGGGCTTCTTGTTCGATACAACTTTTGTTGTAAGCATAAGCAAGCTATCCCCGTGCATCCCACGGTTCTTTATTTTTTATTTTATCCTAAGACTATTATTCTCATGCCTTCATTTCTTATATTTATCGCTGCATTTATGTCTCTATCATGCACTACTTTACAATTTGGGCATTTCCATTGTCTTATAGACAAATCTTTTACTTCTTTATTTTTATATCCACAATTACTACAAATTTGCGAACTTGCAAAATATTTCCCTACTTTTACTAATTTCTT
>NZ_FOCY01000045.1:0-11011 GCF_900110235.1 Megamonas sp. Calf98-2
CCAAATTGTGGATCAACTTCTAAAAACAAATGAACATGGTCTGGCATTACTTCCATCTCGATTAAATCGACGTGAAGCTCCTGACAAATATTATTAATCAACTCCTTTAATCGTTCATCAACACCATTGTTCAACACTTTTCTACGATATTTAGGACAAAATACTACATGATATTTACAAGAATATACTATATTATTATTTGATTTATATTTCATAAAAGTATTATATAACTATTAAAAATATAATACAATAAAAAACAATGATATCGAATCATTGTTTTTTAGCGAGCTTATATCCCCATAAATAAATTTAGGGGCTTTACGCTCGCATTTGGTAATGAGAAAATAATACTTAGAAAGGCGATGGATTTATCATGGATAAAAAAGTATTAGATTATGTTGTAGAAAAAACACATGAATTAATGAATGCTCCTTCTTGTAGCAAAGAAGCAAAACAAGCAGCACAAAATTGGCTTGATGCTATTGGCACAGATAATCAATTAGCAGAAACTAAAAAATATATAGCAGAACTTGAAGCTGATATTATGCCGATTGATGGATTAATTGCTTTTGCTAGCTCTGAAATGGGTGTTAAAGTTTTTGGTGAAGAAATGGCAAAAAATGTATTAGCTCATGCTCAGGATATAAAAGCTAAAGGTGCAAAATATTGTGATTGTCCAGCATGCAAAGCTGTAGCAGATATTTTAGCGAAAAAAGAACAAATGCTCTAATAATAAAAATGGCGATTGATGAAAATCAATCGCTTTTTTTATGATAGTCTAGAAAAATGGTCAATGGCTTTAGCAAATTCTTCAACTGTTTTTTCTGCATCACCATGTTGAATACCATCAATTACACAGTGTTTTAAATGCCCTTCTAAAATTACTTTGCCAACACTATGTAGAGCGGATTTTGCAGCATTTACTTGCATTAAAACATTTTCACAAGGAATAGTTTCATCATCAATCATTCTATCTATGGCATTCAATTGCCCAATAATTTTTTTTATACGGCGATGGAGCTTTTCTGTTTCCATACATTGTTTCATAAGATAATCTCCTTTTTATAATGATATAATCATTATATCATGAAGCTAAATATTATTAATAATGCTATTTATAATTAAAGGAAAATAATATATAAGTTATTTCGTTAATGAATGATTTTATGAAAAAGAAATATTTGTTGATTATATATTTATATTTGTTATAATTTAAATTAAACGTTAATTGAGAAAAATTTTCAAATAGAAGTAAAGGAATAAAATTATGTTAAAAGATTATAGTAAAAAACATTCAGCAAGCGAAAGAGCTAGAGAAATTCTTCGCTATATTGGTCCAGGTCTTTTAATTACGGTTGGTTTTATTGACCCTGGTAATTGGGCATCAAATTTGGCAGCTGGTGCAGATTTTGGTTATTTATTGTTGTGGATGGTAACACTTTCAACGATAATGCTCATTTTGCTTCAACATAATGCAGCTCATTTGGGAATAGTAACGGGGCTTTGTTTATCGGAAGCATCTACTAAATATCTACCGAAGTGGCTTTCACGACCAATATTAGCAACGGCAATGATGGCATCTATTGCAACAGCTTTAGCAGAAATTTTAGGTGGAGCTATAGCACTTAATTTATTATTCAATATACCACTTGTTATAGGCTCTATAATTACAGCAGTTTTTTGTGCTGTTTTATTAAAAACTAATTCTTATCCTAAAATGGAGAAAATAATCATAGCTTTTGTATCTATTATTGGTTTTTCATTTTTACTTGAATTGAATATGGTTTCAGTTGAATGGACTGAGGCTATAAGTGGCTGGGTAACACCTTCTTTTCCAGAAGGCTCAATTGTCATTATCATGAGTGTATTAGGGGCAGTGGTTATGCCACATAATTTATTTTTACATTCAGAAGTAATACAATCGCGTCAATGGAATTTGCAAGATGAAAAAATTATAAAACGACAATTGAAATATGAGTTTTTAGATACTTTATTTTCTATGGGACTTGGTTGGGCAATAAATAGTGCGATGATTATTATTGCAGCTAGTGTATTTTTTACAAATAATTTACAAGTAGATGATTTAGCTCAAGCGACAGAATTATTAAGACCTATTTTAGGTGATAGTGCAGCCTTGATTTTTGCCATAGCTTTATTATTTGCAGGAATATCTTCAACAGCGACATGCGGAATAGCAGGAGGCAGTATTTTCTCTGGTATTTTTGGTGAAGATTATAATATTAAAGATTATCATTCATGGCATGGTGTGTTGATAACTTATGGTTTAGCTATATTAGTTATATTATTTATTCAAGACCCATTTGAGGGTTTGATTTATTCTCAGATGTTTTTAAGCATACAATTACCAATTACTATTTTTTTATTGATATATTTAACATCTAGTAAAAAAATAATGGGTAAATTTGCAAATCATTTATATCAGAAAATAATTTTAATCATTGTCGGTATAATTGTAACTTGCTTAAATTTAACTTTATTATGGGAAATTTTTTATAAATAAGTGATAAAATGGATGTATAATTTTAATGCATCCATTTTTTGTAAATAATAAAAGGATATATTGATGGATTTTTAGAATATTATTTAGTAGAATATATATATTATTCAGGTAGAATATTGGAGTGGTTTTTATGACAGGAAATAGAGAAGTAATAACAGGTAACGATTTTAAAAGAATGATAGCAGGTGCCTACAGTGCCTTTTTATTAGAATATGAAAATATCAATGCTTTAAATGCTGATTCCTTAATGGATGAAAAAGCAGGTACACATATTTTACGTACAATTGGTGCAGCTGCAATGTCTCTTCGTGATTTACAGGCAGATAGCATTGGTGGAGTATCTAAACGTGTAGGCAGTGCGGCAGTTTTAGGTGCTCATGGCAATGCAGGTGTATTGATTTCACAAATTTTACGTGGTATTGCTAAAGGTTTAGCAGGAAAATATGATGCATCATCTTCTGTTTTTGGAAAATCTTTCCAATATGGTATTTTATATGCTCAACGAGCAGTAAATGATGAAGTAGAACGTCCTTTAATTATTACAGCAAAAGCAGTGGCAAAAGGTGCTTATAATGCTGTTCGTGCAAATTTACCAATTGCTGAAATTTTAACAGAAGCTATCAAAGCAGGTGGCATTGCATTAAGTCAAGCTGAAAAGAAAAATGGCTTTGTAGATGCAGGGGCAAAAGCTCTAATGGTATTTTTACAAGGTTGTAGAGCTGGTTTAGATGGAAATTATGTATCACCAGTATTATTATTTTCTTCTGGTTTTAAAAAATCTCATGATGTGCCAAATCCTAAATTCGATATTGTTTATACATATGCAGTATCATTTAGTTTAGTAAAATGTCGTGCTAGTATCAGTGATTTAGAAAAAATGTTAAATCCATTAGGTAAAGTAATAGTAGTAAAATCATTAGATGATAGAATAACTGTGTATTTACACACAGATTGCCCAGGCTTAGTAGTTGGTCAGGCTGTAGATTGGGGTCAAATTGAAGACATTAAAATTCAAAATTTGGCTATGCCACATGATTTGAAAAATGTAGATAAAACTATTATGGATATCGCTATTTTAACAGTAGCTGATGATGAAAAAACAGCTCAAAGTTTAGAACAATTAGGTGCAATTGCAGTAATCACTCAAGATAAAGTAAGTGGCCCTGCTGTTGGCGATTTAATTAATTTAATTCATGGCGATATTGCTAAAAACTATATTATTTTATCTAATAATAAATCAAGCTCTTTAGTTATGGCACAAGTAAAACGCTTATTAAAAAATAATATAGAAATTCTTTATACTAATAATGTAGAAGAACAAATAAAAGCTTTAAAAGCTTTTGATGTGAATGAAACTTTAAAAGTTAACTTACAGAATATGCATGAAGCTATTTAATATCAATTATTGTATAAATAAAAGTGAAGGGACGGTGGGAATAGGTGGAGATGGCAAAACGATATTGTATATTAAGTTATAAAGTATTGATTTTGGCAATTATTTGTTGTTTTATAAATGCTAATGCACAGGCAGCACCAATACTAAAATTAAATTCTCATGGACATGATGTAATAGTTTTACAGCAAAACCTCATTCGTATGAATTATGATTTAAGTAAAGTTAGCGGTAATTATGATAAAGAGACGCAAGAAGCAGTAAAAGCTTTTCAAAAAGATCATAAAATAAAAGTTACAGGCATTGTAAATCGTGAGACATGGTGGGCTATTAAAAGCGGAAAACAAAATGTTATAGTCAATTCGCAGTCATCTATTAACGAAAAAATTATTTTAGATAATTTATCTTCAGTGCCATATGGCAGACAATTTTTATCTAAAAAAGAAGTCCCAGGTATTATAGCTACAGCGAAGGACTATATTGGCGTGCCGTATGTGTTTGGCGGAGATACACCAGCAGGTTTTGATTGCTCTGGTTATTTGGAATATGTTTTTGCTAAACATGGAATTCGTATACCTCGCACGGCAGATGAACAATATAAATTAGGGAAACTTGTCGAACCAGATGATTTAGAAGCTGGAGATTTAGTATTTTTTACTACGTATGAACCAGGAGCCTCTCATTGTGGTATTTACTTAGGCAACGGAAATTTTATACATGCATCAACAAGTAGAGGTATTCGTGTAGATAATTTAGATAATACGTATTGGGCATCTCGATATTATGGTGGTAAACATATAGTAAAATAAAGAAAACAGCAGGTTTTTTCCTGCTGTTTTTTCTAAAAATGGTAAAAAGAGATGATTTCATTGTTGAAGAAATCTAGGTGTGGAAATGAGTTTTTGAAATAGAAAGGTAATTGACAATGAAACGTATTGAAAGGGTTTTTGAATATTTACAAGAGGTAGCAAAGAGTCAAGATGGTGAGAAGGCTCTTACAGCTACTGCTATTGCAGATAATTTAGGAATTTTACGCAGTAATGTCAGTAGAGAGTTAAACAAATTATATAGAATGGGTAAAATAATGAAGATTTCAGGTAGACCTGTTTTATATAAAATAAATGATGAAAATATCAATGATAAGATAGAAATAAAAACTGTTAATAAAATAAATAAAATAGATAAATCTGCATTTAGTGATTTAATTGGTGCAGAAGATAGTTTGAAAACACAAGTAGAACAAGCAAAAGCAGCAGTGATTTATCCCCCAAATGGATTACATACATTGATTGTAGGTCAAACAGGTGTTGGTAAAACGCTTTTAGCACATATGATGTTTGAATATGGTAAAGAAGTTGGTCGTTTTGCTACGAATGCACCTTTTGTAACTTTTAACTGTGCAGATTATTATAATAATCCTCAATTGTTGATTTCACATATTTTCGGGCATATTAAAGGTGCTTTCACTGGAGCGGATAAGTCTGTACCAGGTTTAATTGAATCAGCAAATGAAGGTATTTTATTTTTAGATGAAATTCACAGATTGCCACCAGAAGGGCAAGAAATGATTTTTTATTTTATGGATACAGGGACTTTCAATCGTTTAGGTGAAACGAAAAGAGAAAGAACAGCTAGTGTGTTAATCATTGGAGCGACTACAGAAAATCCTGATTCAGTATTGACTAAGACTTTTAAAAGACGTATTCCTAATATAATATCTATACCACCATTAGCAGAGCGTTCGTTAAAAGAAAAATTGGAAATAATGACGGTGTTATTTACAGAAGAATCACGCAGTATAAAAAGACCAGTAAAAGTTTCGTCAGATGCGATAAAAGCTATTATTGGCAGTATTGGTAATGGTAATGTTGGTCAATTAAAATCTAATATTCGTCTTTTATGCGCGCAAGCATTTTTAAATGGTATAAAGACAGATGGTCATATTGAGATAACTTATCAAATGTTGCCTGCAAATATAAAATCAGGGATTTTGCCGATGAGTCAAACGCGTGAAGATATAGCTTTGATTAGTCGTTATATTGAAAAAGGATTGTATGTAACACCATCTAGCAAAAGTAAATTGCCTCGTGAAAGCGAAGATGAGCCATTTAATTTATATCAAATGGTAGAAAATAAGGTCAATATGCTTAAGCGAGAAGGCATAGCGGAAGAATTAATTCAACAAATTGTAGTAGCGGACGTAAATACGTATGTAAAAACTTTTTATAATCAAAAAGATGATATTTCTTTATCTGTTTATGATAGATTATTGAAAATCATTGATGCAGATATGGTGGAATTTGCCCAGCAAGTAGTATCTTTAGTGGAACGTTATATAAAATTAGTATCAAGAGAGCGTTTTTTATATGCGTTTGGTTTGCATTTAAGTTCATTATTCAATCGCATAAAAGGAAAGCAGGATTTGCATAATGCTTTGGAAGGTACAATTGACACAAATTCTATAGAATTTAAATTAGCAACAAAAATAAAGTTGATGATTGAAGAAAAATATAAAGTATCTGTGTCAAAATCGGAAACAGAATATTTTGCTATGTTATTGCAATCTTTAAAACAAGAAGATAAATCACAAAAGATAGTAATAGCAGTAGCTATGCATGGTGAATACACAGCAAGTTCCATGGTGAATGTAGCACGAAAATTATTTAGTGCCAATAAAGCTCCGTTACTGGCTTTTGATATGCCTTTAGAGTGTCGACCTGAGGATATGTTAAATCAGATTGTTGAGCAATTACAAAATATTAATTGCCAAGAAGGCGTATTGTTGCTAGCGGATATGGGGTCTTTATGTAGCTTTGGACCTATATTAGAAGAAAGATTAGGTGTGCCAGTTAGGACTTTAGGCATGGTTACGACGCCATTTGTATTAGAAGCGATGAGAAAAGCAGATATTGCAGGTATCAGTTTAAGTGCTATATATGATTCCTTGAAGAATTTTAATGGTTATGAACATAACACACTATCAATTGATGACACAAATGATAGACAAAAAGCTGTAGTAACAATTTGTAGCACAGGTAAGGGAACAGCAGAAAAATTACAAAATTTAGTGATTGATATTTTGATTGACGCTTCGATGAACCATATAAAAGTAATTCCTATAGGCATTGTAGATATGCATAAACGCTTAACGGAAATAGGGCATAGATATCAGATTATTGCTGTTGTAGGTATAAAAAATCCATATATAGATGCTCCTTTTATACCAATTGAGCAAATCATCAGCGGTCAAGGCGATATTATTTTGCGTGAAATTGTGGGAGCAAAAGATATTGTAAAAAAAGACGAAACAAATATCGTTTTGAAACGTTTTTGTGAAGATGGATTGCAGGAAATGTTGTTATATTTAAATCCTAATAAAATAATTGATATTTTACTTAAATTTATCAATATTTTAGAAGAAAAATTAAAATTAACATGGGACAATCCTCAGAAATTGCGCTTGATAATCCATATAGGCTGTGCATTAGAGCGAATGGTAATTAATAATGGGCTTAAATTTAATGAAAAAAATATAGAAAATATAAATAAAGAAAAATTAAAAGTTGTAGAAGAAACTGCAAAAATATTTGAGGAAACATTACAAATAAAATTAACAAAAGATGAAATGTATTATATTGTAAGCATGATTTAAAAAAAGTGTGTCTAAAAAAGTCTGTGTCAAATTAAAAATGACACAGATTTTTTGTTTTAGTGTCAATTTTTAATTGACACAGTTTAATAAATAGAAGAAGAGTGTCAATTTTTAGACAATACGCATAATTACCATTTAAAAAGTCCTTATAGTTACAGTAAAAATTTTGACACTAAAAATTGGCACGCCATTTGCATATAATATATAACAAGAAGAATTTTGAAAGGGGAAATTAAAATGTTAGGTATTATTGTTGGTACACATGGTCATTTAGCAGAAGAAATAGTAAATACTTGTGCTATGATTTGTGGTCAGCCAGATAATTTAACAACAGTAACATTAGTACCAGGGGAAGGTCCAGAAGATTTAATGGCTAAATATAATAAAGCCATGGAAGAAATGGACACTACTAATGGTGTAATTATTTTAAATGATTTATTTGGTGGCAGCCCTTATAATGCTGCATGCCGTGTTGCTATGGAAAATGATAAATGCGGTATTGTAACAGGCGTTAGCTTACCAATGCTTGTAGAAGTAATAAATTATCGTTTATGCAATGGCGAAAATGCAAATGTTCAAGATGCAATGGAAAAAGCTGTAGAAGCTAGTGTAGCTGGAGCTCAAAAATTCCATAAAAGCCAAGTTGAAAGCGAAACAGATGACGAAGGAGACGATTTATAATGAAAATTGTATTAGCTAGAATTGATGACCGTTTAATCCATGGACAAGTAGCAACTGTATGGGCAAAAGTTACTAGTTGTGAACGTATTATTGTATGTGATGATGATGTAGCAGCAGATACTATTCGTGCTACACTTTTAAAACAAGTAGCTCCTCCAGGTATTAAATCCAGTGTTGTTAGCGTAGATAAAGCTATCCGTGTATATAACAACCCTAAATATGAAAATGATAAATGCTTATTGCTCTTCACAAATCCTACAAGTGTATTACGCATGGTTGAAGGTGGCGTAGATATTAAATCTGTAAACGTTGGTGGTATGAGCTTTAAAGAAGGTAAACGCCAAATTACAAATGCTGTTTCTGTAGATGATAAAGATGTAGAATCCTTCAAAAAATTAAGTGAAAAAGGTATTGAAATCGAATTTAGAAAAGTAGATACAGATAAACGTATTAATTTAATGGAAATTATTAAATAATTAAATGAAAAGATTAACAGCTATTAATTTTAATGGCTGTTAATCTACTCTTATGAATGGAGGTTTTTTTATGGAACTCAGTGGAGTACAACTTATAGCTATTTTTATCGTTTCAGCAATAGCTGGTATGGGCAGTGTTCTTGATGAATTTCAGACACATCGTCCATTGATAGCATGTACATTAGTTGGTGCAATTTTAGGTGATATGACAACAGGCATTATAATCGGTGGTACTTTGGAAATGATTGCACTTGGTTGGATGAATATCGGTGCAGCTATGGCACCTGACGCAGCACTTGCTTCTGTTATTTCTACAATTCTTGTAATTGCTGGTCATCAAAGTATCGGTGCAGGTATTGCGATTGCTATGCCACTTGCAGCAGCAGGTCAGGTATTAACTATTATCTGCCGTACAATAACAGTATTTTTCCAACATAAAGCAGATGGTTTTGCTCAAGAAGGTAATTTAAGAGGTATTGATATCTGCCATTTAGGTGCATTATTACTTCAAGCTTTACGTGTAGCTGTTCCATCTTTACTTGTAGCTATGTACATTGGTACAGATGCTGTTCAAGGTTTATTAAATGCAATTCCTCCAGTAATCACAGGTGGTCTTCAAGTTGCTGGTGGCTTCATCGTTGTAGTTGGTTATGCAATGGTTATTAACATGATGAATGCTGGTTACTTAATGCCATTCTTCTTCCTCGGCTTTGTTACAGCAGCATTTACTGAATTCAATTTAGTTGCATTTGGTGTAATTGGTCTTGTTTGTGCAATTGTTTACATTCAGCTTAGCCCTAAATATCATCAAGTGGCAGCTCCAGCAGCAGTAAGCGCTGGCAGTGCAAAAAGTGATGTAGATGATGATCTTGATGATGAATTAGACTAAGAGGAGGTTGAAGATTATGAAAAAATTAAGTTCAAATGATTTATTCTGGACCTTTATTCGTTCAAATTTCCTTCAAGGTTCATGGAATATGGAACGTATGCAGGCACTTGGTTTCTGCTTTGGTATGGTTCCTATTATTAAAAAATTATATGAAGGCGAAGAAAGAAAACAAGCTATTAAAAGACATCTAGAATTTTATAATACACAGCCATTCGTTACAGCTCCAATCATTGGTGTAGTAGCAGCTATGGAAGAACAAAAAGCTAATGGTAAAGACATTCAAGATGGTGTTATCAACGGTATTAAAGTTGGTATGATGGGACCTCTTGCAGGTGTTGGTGACCCAATCTTCTGGGGTACTCTTCGTCCTATCTGCGCAGCTCTTGGTGCTTCTTTAGCTATGGGCGGTAGCTTACTTGGTCCTATTTTATTCTTTGTATTATTTAATGTAGTACGTTTACTTATTCGTTGGTATGGTATTAAATATGGCTACACTAAAGGTACTGATATTATTCAGGACGTAGCTGGTAATACTCTTCAAAAAATTACAGAAGGTGCTTCTATCTTAGGGTTATTCGTCATGGGGGCACTGGTAAATAAATGGACAACCGTTAATATTCCAGTAGTTATTTCTGAAGTAACTATGCAAGATGGTAGTGTAGTTACAACTACTGTTCAATCTATCTTAGACCAATTAATGCCAGGTCTCGTACCACTTTTACTTACATTCTTATGCATGAAACTCATGAAGAAAAAAGTCAATGCAATTTGGATTATCTTTGGCTTATTCGCTGTAGGTATTATTGGTTACGGTCTAGGTATTCTTAAATAAGTTCCCCGACCAAAATTAATATAAAAAATGGTGTTGATATTTTATCAACACCATTTTTGTTTTTACCAAATGCGAGCTTATATTTTTAATAGTTATATAATACTTTTATGAAATATAAATCAAATAATAATATAGTATATTCTTATAAATATCATGTAGTATTTTGTCCTAAATATCGTAGAAAAGTGTTGAACAATGGTGTTGATGAACGATTAAAGGAGTTGATTAATAATATTTGTCAGGAGCTTCACGTCGATTTAATCGAGATGAAAGTAAAGCCAGACCATGTTCATTTGATTTTAGAAGTTGATCCACAATTTGGTATACATAAAGTTGTTAAACGAATAAAAGGAATATCTTCAAGAATACTTCGAGAAGAATTTTCATGGTTAAAATCAAGGCTACCAACATTGTGGACAAATTCATATTTTGTATCTACAGTTGGTGGAGCACCAATGTCAATTATTAAACAGTATATAGAAAGTCAAAAGCGTTCAGAATAAATAAATGATAAAAAGGCAGATGATTGTAGTGAAAACATATTGTTTTAAACTGTATAAGGCAAAA